>JAUHZT010000118.1 GCA_030425905.1 Gammaproteobacteria bacterium | reverse complement strand
GCTTATGCCAAAGTTCGCGCTATCAACAATGCTGGCGTAGCAGGCCTGACAGCAACCGCTTCGAACAGCCACACCGGCACATTCGTGACGATTGACGGCTCGGGTGCATCGACCGCGACGACCTATGCGTTGAATATCAACGGTGTTGATATCTATAGCGGCGCTGACAACATCGCCACGGGTTCTTCGCTGACGGCATCAGACGTCGCCGCCCAGGTGAACCTGTACTCCTCGCAAACGGGTGTTTCAGCATCGGTCAGCGGTACCGACCTGACGTTCACATCAATTGATGGTCGCAATACTGACATCACCGAAACCGTTACATTGGGTACCTCTGCGACCGGTACGGGTATCGCAGCAGCGCAGGAAGGCGTAGTTCGCGGTTCAATAACCTTATCGGCCTCTGACAATATCGTTATGACCGGGGCGTTCGGAGATATCGGTCATGCGGCCAATATCGCGAAAGATGCCGGTACGCTGAGCGGTGTTGACGTGCTGAGCGTAGCCAATTCGGAAACGGCAATTAACCGTATCGATTCGGCGCTCACCGTGGTTAGCGACCTGCGTTCAAACTTCGGTGCGATCCAGAACCGCTTCGAGTCGACGATTGCCAACCTGCAGGCTGTATCTGAGAACCTGTCTGCATCGCGCAGCCGGATCCAGGACGCGGATTTCGCAGCGGAAACAGCAGCACTTACCAAAGCTCAGATCCTGCAACAGGCCGGCGTCGCCGTTCTGTCACAGGCAAATGCCCAGCCACAGCTGGCACTGAGCTTGCTGCAGTAAGTACAGCGAGTAGTGAAGTAACACCCGGGTCAGGTGGCAGGGATGCTGCCTGACCCGATTTAAGGGAGAGAGAAGTTGACGGACCATAGCCTGAAAACGACAAGCGGCGCTACCGGAACGTATCCCAATCTCTCAGCCAAGGCAGCGGAGTTGCAGAATAGCGGCAATGCAGGTTTGAGCAGCGGAAAGTCTTTGCCGCACGGCGGCCAGGACAGTCCGGACTTGCACGCAATTGCCGACAAACTGAACCTTCCCACGCAATCAATTGGCCGGGAATTGCGTTTTGAAGTGAACATGAATACTCACCGTTCGGTAATTCGTGTGCTCGACCGAGAAACCGGGGAAGTCATCCGCGAGATTCCGCCCGAAAAAGCGCGCCTGATGGCAGCCGACAGCGGCGAGCTTGAAATTCGTCTGCTGGACAGCCGCATTTAGTGGCTGAACTCAACGACATGAACAGAAAATGGCACGTTTCTTGTAACTCTTTTGCTGCAAGTACTAATCGGCACCAACACGCGGAGATAAATAAGTGGCAAGCATTGCATCAACAGGCATCGGCTCTGGACTGGATATATCCGGAATCGTGAACAGTCTTGTGGCCGCGGAGGGCCAACCAGTGGAAACCAGGATCAGTCAGAATGAAGCGCGCGCACTGGCACGGCTTTCTGCCTTTGGTAGCCTGAAGTCTGCGTTGTCCGATTTCCGGGACAAACTCGAAACGATGAAGACCGCTGACAACTTCCTGATACGCAATGCTGTATCCGCCGATGAAGAGGCCTTCACAGCAACAGCAGACTCCAACGCGCTGCCTGCACGTTACCAGGTTGAAGTTGTGCAGCTGGCAACGGCACAGAAGCTGACGTCGGGTGCGTTTACGAGCTCGGATGCTGTTGTCGGCACCGGTACTTTGCTGGTGGGCGTAGGCGCTGCTGTTGCGGCGATCGATATCAATTCGGAGAACAATACGCTTGCCGGTATTCGCGATGCGATTAATTCGTCGAGCGACAACCCGGGTATTTCGGCAACTATCGTTAATGCCGATAATGGCAGTTACCTGATTCTCTCGTCTGACGAGCCAGGCACCGCAAATGGAATAACCATCAAGCATTCCGGCGGCGACGGTGGCCTGAACGCAATTGCGTACGACCCCCTGAATGGCGTGACCCAGCTAACGGAGTCGATCCCGGCCGGCGATGCGCTGATTCGGATCGATGGGCTCGATGTAGTAGGCAGTACCAACAGTATCGAAGGCGCGATTGAGGGTGTCACGCTGAATCTCGAGGCAGGTACCGAAGGTGAAACAATCGACCTGCGTATTGAAAACGATCAGTCTGCCGCGCGCGCACTCGTCACGGACTTTGTTGACTCGTACAACGCGCTGATCAATACGCTCGACAGCCTTACCGATTACAGCCCTGAAGAGTCATCAGCGGGCCCATTGCTGGGCGATGCGACAATACGCGGTATCCGTGACCAGGTACGCCGCGAAATGAGCAACTCGGTCTCGGGATCGGACAGCCCGTTTACGACACTGCGTGATGTCGGTATAGAAACCCAGCTGGACGGCACTCTTACGATTAACGATACCGAGCTCACTGACGCACTCAACAGCGAGTACGCGAAATTCGGCAATATGTTTGCAAACACGGATGGTTTCGCTGTTCGCTTGTTCACGCTTACCGACGGCTTCCTGGGTACAGGTGGAATTGTCGAAACGCGTAGCCAGGGCCTGCAAACGCAGATAGACAGCTACAGCGACCAGCGGGATGCGCTCAACGAACGCCTCGAGGCGCTCGAGACACGTTTGCTTCGGCAGTTCAACGCGCTTGATTCACTGATGGCGCAGTTGTCGTCCACCAGCAACTTTTTGACACAACAACTTAGCAGTCTGCCGGGCGTTGAGAAAGCCGGCTAGAAAAAATTAAAAGGACCTGACATGTTGGCAGCCAATACAAATTCACCGGTGCAAGCCTATCAATCGATCGACCTGCAAAGTCGCGTTGAAACCGCCTCACCGCATCGCCTTATCCAGCTGATGATGGAGCGCGCGCTTGCGCGCATTGGCCTCGCAAGCAAGCAGGTGCAGGAAGGCAACATGCACGACAAGGGCAATAACATCTCCGGTGCGATAAGCATCATTGGTGGGCTGCAGGCGAGCCTGAACCACAAGGGCGATGCCAGCATTGCCGAAAACTTCGATGCCCTGTATTCCTATATGACGCGACGGCTCCTCGAGGCCAACTTGCAGAATGATGCCTCGAAGCTCGATGAAGTGGCTGGCCTGATGCGCGAACTGAAAGAAGCCTGGGATGCAATTGCTGACGGCTCCGAGGGCCAGGTACATGCCTGAGTTACACCGCGCCACACTCGAAACGCCCGAAAGTGTCGTGCTCGAGATGTCTGAGCACATGGCCATGCTGGCAGATAAAGGCGACTGGGAAGAAATCGAGCGCCTGGCAATTCGCCTGCGCAGCGTTTTCACCAACGTCCCCGAGAGCCGGCGCCGAGGGCTCGTGGACACATTGCAGCAACGCCTGACGGCGGTGACGCGTGAGGTGAAAAAGGCCCGTAAAGACGTATCTCTGGAACTCGGCCAGCTCCGCCGCGGCCAGAAGGCGACCAAAGCGTACGAATTACGTTAAATTTCATCCATCTGTGACAAAAATCACAAATCTGCCGTAAGTGGCGGTTTATGCTTCGCTCCGAGCTTTAGTAAAGCAGCAGGGGCAAGGCATGGCAGCAAGTAATCAGGAACGGCCAAAAGTCTGGGTATTGGATGCCAGCAGTGAGCGGGCAGCCAGTCTCGGCGACCGGCTGCGTTTTCTCGATTACGAGCCCATTATTGTCGACGCGGCCAGCGGCGAGCTGGCGGGCGACGGTATCGCCGTGATTATCGGCGAGCTGAACGGGGCCTGCAGCCTGACGGACACCGTGGCAGGTATTCGTCGCCGGCACCCCTGGCTTCCCTGTATTTGCCTTTCAAATGAATCACTTACAGACACCGGCCCGAGCTGGGAGATGGCTGTGCCAGCCGGACGTTCGCAACTCAAGCGTCTGCTTGAGCGGGCTGAGCGCTACAACGGCACCGAGCGCCGACAACGCATTACCGGGACCTCGCATCCTATCCGGCGCGTCCGCGAGCTGATCGAACAGGTCGCCGATTTCGATACAAACGTACTGATTACGGGCCAGTCGGGCACCGGCAAGGAGCTGGTGGCACGCACGATCCACGATTTGTCAGATCGGGCGGACAAGCCGTTCGTACCCATCAATTGTGGCGCGATTCCGGCTGACTTGCTTGAAAGCGAGCTGTTTGGGCATGAGAAGGGCGCATTCACCGGCGCGATTAACGCGCGCCAGGGACGCTTCGAACTCGCCGAAGGTGGCACCCTGTTTCTCGATGAAATTGGCGAAATGAGCATGGACATGCAGGTCAAACTGCTGCGCGTCTTGCAAGAACGGACCTTCGAGCGGGTTGGCAGCAACCAGTTGCAGGACTGCAACGTGCGGATCGTGGCGGCGACGCATGTCGATTTGCCGGTTGCGATCGAGGAAGGACGTTTTCGCGAAGACCTGTTTTATCGCCTGAATGTCTTCCCGATCGAAATGCCGCCCCTGTACCAGCGGGTCAGCGACTTGCCACAGCTGGTGGACGAATTGCTGTTCGCCCAGACAGGCGCGGAAGCGGGTTCACTACGTATTAGCCCTGCCGCCATGAACGTGTTGTCGAGCTACCGCTGGCCGGGAAATATTCGTGAACTGTCCAACCTCGTCGAGCGCCTCGCGATCGTCAAGCCCGAGGGAACCATTGAGTTGTCGGATTTGCCTGCACGTTATACCAGTGCGACGCCTGCCGAGGACGAATCAGGTCCGACCATGGTGGCAAGCGTTCTGCAGATGAGCAACGTCAATCTCAAAGAGCACTTGCAGACCGTTGAACAGGATCTGATCGGCCAGGCGATGCAGCTTTCGGGTGGCGTCGTCGCCAAGGCGGCGCGCCTGCTATCGATGCAACGTACGACACTCGTCGAAAAAATCGGTAAGTACCAGCTCGCAAGCTGAGCTGCGTCGCGCGCAAGCGCACACACGGTTCTCTAGCCCCCTCCAGGTCCGTCCCGGAACGTCATTTTCTTGACGCAAAACCTTCCCGCTGAATAGCTAAGTCATTGTTTTTTAGTGCATTTATTTTTTGGCACGTAACTTGCTTATAAGTTTGTAGTTGAAACGAACGTCGGAAATCCGACGAGTGAGTAGCACGTTGTCCGAAATGACTGAATCTTGCATCCTGGTGGTCGACCAGGACCCGAAATTGCGCGAAGTCGTCTGTGCGGCGCTCAGTGCAGATTCGCGTCGTGTGATTTCAGCAGACAACGGTCCGGACGCGCTGCGGATTCTCGGCCGCGAACGCGTTGGCCTGGTCTTCAGTGAGCTGGGGCATGACCCGGCCGATGGCTCCACGCTTTTCCATGCGATTCAGACCCGTCATCCGGATGTTCCCGCGGTGGTAATGACCAACGAAGGTTCGATAGAACATGCGGTCGATATCATGCGTGACGGAGCCGCGGATTATCTCGTAAAACCGTTTGATACATCGCGACTCGCAACAGTCGTCGAGAAGTACTTCGCGCCCGGGCAACACATTGCCGAACCCGTAGCCGTGGATAAGGCGTCGGTAAAATTGCTTGAGACCGCACGCCGGGTTGCGGCTACTGAAGTCACAGTAACGATTGCCGGCGAGAGTGGCTCTGGCAAAGAAGTGCTCGCGCGCTACATTCATGCACATTCCCAGCGACGCAATGGTCCTTTTGTGGCGATTAACTGCGCCGCCATACCTGAGAACATGCTCGAGGCCGTGCTATTTGGCCACGAGAAGGGCGCTTTTACTGGCGCGACGCGCGCGCATGCCGGCAAGTTTGAACAGGCAAACGGCGGCACCTTGCTGCTTGACGAAATTTCCGAAATGGATATTGGTTTGCAGGCTAAGTTGCTGCGAGTCATCCAGGAAAAAGAAGTCGAACGTATCGGCGCCCTGTCGCCAGTTCCCCTTAATGTGAGGGTACTGACAACAACCAACCGGAATCTTCGCGAGTGGGTAGCTGCCGGCCGGTTCAGAGAGGACCTTTACTACCGCCTGAATGTGCTGCCGCTCAGCATCCCGGCGCTGCGCGAACGGCGTGACGACATCGTACCGCTCGCCGACATGTTTCTTGGCCGGCATGACCGGAACCGTCGATTCGCCGCTTGTGCTCGTGAACGTCTGCAGCAGTACGACTGGCCGGGCAATGTGCGCGAACTCGACAACCTGGTGCAGCGTAGTGCCATTCTTTCCGGCCACGAGGAACTGCTTGCCAGCGACCTTGCTTTCGAAGTGACGACGCTCGCGACGACGAGTGAAGACAGCGGTTTGCATCAGGAACTGGCAATGCGTGAATTTGAATGCATTCGTCGCGCACTAATGGCGAACGACGGTAAGCGTGCCGCCGCGGCACGGGACCTGGATATTAGCCCCAGAACACTGCGTTACAAACTTGCACGCATGCGTGAACTCGGCATCGCCGTGCCTGGAGAACATCATGAATGAAATAAGTTCAGCGCAACTCCTGAGTCAGATCAGGACGCTCGGCAAGAGCCTGCAGATTCCGCCGATGGAGCCGGTCGCGAGCCCCGGTCGAGCGGACTTCGGTTCATTGCTGAGCAATACCTTAAATGCTGTCAACTCAGCGCAACAGCATTCCAGCCAGCTTAAAACGGGCTTCGAGAATGGCACCGGCAGTGCAAGTCTTGCGGAAGTCATGATCGCAGGACAGAAAGCCGACATCTCGTTCCGGGCAGTTACTGAGGTCCGGAACAAACTAGTACAGGCATACCAGGACATCATGAATATGCCCGTGTAGTACGCGGTCATAACGCTAAGGAAATCTAAGGCACTATGGAAAACAAAAACGCGATAGAAAGCGCACCGTCCTTCAGCAGCAACCTCAGTCTGGGCAGCCTGCTGAAAATTCCGGCGGTCCACCAGGTGATCTTGCTGATTGGCGTGGCAGGTGCTGTCGCAGCAGGCTTCGCGATCGTGCTCTGGTCGCAGACACCCGGTTTCACAACCTTGTACGGGCAGCTCGAGTCCGGCGACGCGGCTGAGGTTGTAGAGGCACTGCGGGCTGCCAATATCGAATACAAGCTTGATGAAACTAACGGAGCGGTCCTCGTTCCGGAATCCTCAGTACACAACGCCCGGATGCAGCTGGCATCGCAGGGGCTGCCGGGCAGTACGTCGGGCGGCATGAGCCTGTTGCAGGATCAGTCCAGTTTCGGCGTCAGCCAGTTCATGGAGAATGCGCGGTACCAGCATGCCCTCGAAGCCGAGTTGAGCCGCACTATTGGCAGCCTCGGTAATGTTCGTGACGCACGGGTTCATCTCGCCGTGCCCAAGCAGTCGTCTTTTATTCGTGACCAGAAAGCAGCGAGCGCGTCAGTACTGGTGCACCTGTATCGCGGCCGCTTGCTCGAAGCCGACCAGGCCGCAGCCATTGTGAACCTCGTTGCGGCGAGTGTTCCCGACCTTTTGCCGAAGAACGTGACCGTCGTTGATCAGTACGGCACCTTACTCAGTTCCGGGCAGCAGACAGCGAATGCCGAGGCAAACAGCCAGTTCAAGTACACACGCAAACTGGAAGAAACCTACAAGTCCCGCATTGAAGACATGCTGACGCCGATTGTTGGGCCAGGCCGGATTCGCGCCCAGGTCGTTGCCGATATCGATTTTACGGTGACCGAAGAGACGCGCGAGTCATTCGATCCGGAACGCTCGGTGGTTCGAAGCGAGCGGGTGAGCGAAGACCTGCGCATGGGCGGCGGCAATTCGGCTGGCGGCGTGCCGGGTGCGCTGAGTAATCAGCCACCGGAGGCCACCGGCGCCGAAGCAGCCAATCTCGTAGGTCCATCCGCGACCGACCTGCAGAACAGCGCGCGAACCAGCACGCGAAACTACGAAGTAGACCGCACTATCAGTCGCACTCGGCCGCAGGCTGGGCGAATCATGAAGTTGTCAGTCGCTGTGCTCGTTGACGAGGGCGGCGACAGCGAGGACGCAGCCGACGCGCCGGGGCTTGATGAGGAAACGATTGCCAGCTACACGGCACTGGTTAAAGAAGCTGTGGGTTTCAATGACGCTCGTGGCGACACCGTGGTTGTGCTTGGAGAAAAGTTTCTGCGCAGCGAAGAGGTCGAAGAAGTCGAACCACCGGCATTTTGGGAGAACCCGGTGTTGCGCGACACGCTGAAGCAGGTACTCGGTGCCCTGATCGTACTCGCTATCGCCTTTGGTATCGTGCGTCCAATGCTACGCACGGTGCTCGCGAACCAGTCACCTGCAGCGCTGGCCGGAGAATACATCGGTGGCGCAGGCAATATGCCGGTACCGGCCGGGGTCACACGGCTGGCAAGCGCCGGCGGTGCCGGAGGTTCGGTTAGCTTTGACGAAAAAGTAGCCGCCGCGAAAAATATTACGGGCAGTGATCCCGCCCGTGTTGCCCAACTCGTCAGAAAGTGGGTAGCGAGCAATGACTGAAGCAAATCGAATGCATAGCAGTGGAACTCATCGGGCGGCTTTATTGCTGATGACGCTCGGGGAACAGGAGGCTGCCGAAGTACTGCGTTACATGAGCGCGGATGAAGTGCAGGCAATCGGTACGGCGATGGCAGCGATGAAGGACGTCACGCGTGAAGACGCTGACGTTGTTCTGGACAGCTTCATTACCGACGTCGAAGACAATGTGAACCTTGGCGTGGATACACAGAACTATGTGCGCACGATCCTCGCCAATGCCTTTGGCCCCAGCAAGGCAAACGCCTTTATCGACCGCATCATGTCGGGCGACGACGCCAATAGCCTGGAGTCACTGAAGTGGATGAGTTCGCGCGATGTTGTCGAGATAGTCAAAGACGAACATCCGCAGATCGTGGCTATCGTGCTCGCGTATCTTGACTCGCAGCAGGCCGCCGAGGTGATCGAGCGGTTGCCGGATGAAACGCGCTCGGAAATATTGATGCGGGTAGCGACGCTGTCCGATGTGCAGCAAAGTGCACTGGCCGAGATCGAGAATCTTATCGCCAGCAAATCGTCGAGCACCGGTGCGGGTGCCGCACGCAAGGTGGGTGGCGAGAAAGTGGCGGCCGATATCGTCAACGCGCTGAAACTTGAACGCGGGCAAGCCTTGCTCGAGCAGATCAAGGAACGAGACGCTGAGGTGTCGGAGCGAATTGCCGAGATGATGTTCACGTTCGATACGCTACTCAATGTCGACGATAGGGGTATTCAGGCCTTGCTGCGCGAAGTATCCAATGACCTGCTGGTGGTTGCACTCAAGGGCTGCGACCCGGCGGTGGGTGACAAGATCATGGGCAACATGTCGAAACGGGCTGCCACTCTCTTGCGCGAGGACATGGAGGCGAAGGGGCCCATCAAGCTTTCCGATGTCGAGGTGGCACAGAAGGAAATTCTCGACGTTGCCAGGCGTCTTGCCGAAGCCGGCGATATAGATCTGGGGCAGGGTGGCGACGAGTATGTCTGACCTGGGTGCACGAGCAGAACGCTGGCAGGTCCCCGCGATCGACGGCAGTGACGGTGCGGGCTACCTGACCGCTGGCAGGCTTGAGGAGCTGCAAAAGGAAGCTCGGGAGGAGGCCTGGAACGTCGGTCACGCTGAGGGACTGGCCGCTGGGGAAGCACTTGTGAAGCAGCGTGTGCAACGATTCGATGAATTGCTGCATGCACTCGAGCGACCCTTTGAGGAACTGGACGAACAGGTTGAGAAGCAACTTGTAGAGCTGGCCATGACCGTTGTGCGGCAGTTGTTTCGCCGGGAGATAAAGCTGGACCCAACCCATGTCATCGGCGTGGTGCGAGAAGCCATAGGCCTGCTGCCAATCGCGAGTCGGAATGTACAGGTACACCTGCACCCAAGCGACGCGCAACTCGTGCGCGAAACGCTGACCCCCGCTGATGGCGAGCCGGCATGGACGATTGTGGAAGATCCATTGATGTCTGCGGGTGGCTGCACCGTTACCACCGACAATTCGCGCATTGATGCCAGTGCGGAAGCACGGCTCAACGACGTTATACAAAAAATCGCGGGGGACCAGCGCCGATGAGCAACGAAGAAACAGTGGTGTTTCGCGGTCCCAACCCGAATCGTAGCCTGGAACGTGCATTGCGTCTCGGCGCCTATACCGACAAGGCGGCTGATAGTAAAGCCTCGCTGACCGTGGAGGGCGTGTTGCGCCGGACCGTGGGGCTCGCGATGGAGGCCGAAGGTTGTCATTCCGAGCTCGGTGGTCGCTGCGACGTGGTTGCGGCAGACGGCCGCAAGATTGAGACAGAAGTTGTTGGCTTTTCCGGCGAACGCCTTTTCCTCATGCCCGTCGGCGATATGCGTGGCGTTGGGCCGAATGCGCGCGTCATTCCGGTTTCCGGTACTCCC
>JAUHZT010000117.1 GCA_030425905.1 Gammaproteobacteria bacterium | reverse complement strand
TACTCTTGCCCGTGGCATGTGTGAGCAACTCAATGTGAATTCAGCGGACGTGGAACGCGCGGCAATGTTGTGCAAGTGCGACCTTCTGTCCGGCATGGTCGGCGAGTTCCCGGAACTGCAAGGGCTCATGGGCCAGTACTACGCGGCAGCCGACGGCGAACCGGATGCTGTCGCGCAGGCAATTGGGGAACATTACCGGCCGCGCTTTGCGGGGGATGCTTTGCCGTCTGCTATTGCCGGCCAGGTACTGGCTGTCGCAGACAAGCTCGATACCATCGCTGGCATTTTTTCCACCGGCAAGAAACCCAGCGGTAATCGTGACCCGTTCGCGTTGCGCCGCGCCGCGCTCGGCATCGTACGCATTCTGATCGAGTGCGAGCTTGAGGTGGATCTCAAAGAACTGATCCGCGCGTCGGTAGCCGCCCAGCCGGGCAGCCAAGCAGACCCGGACGCACTGGCAGAAGAGATTTACGCGTTCGTCACCAGTCGTATGCAGCGCTACTTCCAGGACAAGGAATCCGGGCTCGCCACCGAAACCTTCGATGCCGTGCTGGCTCGGCAGCCTGCTTCGCTGCTGGACTTTGCGCGCCGGCTCGATGCCGTGCAGGCATTTATCAAGCTCGATGCAGCCGCCAGCCTCGCGGCCGCGAACAAGCGCATCGCGAATATCCTGAAAAAGACCGACGAGCAGCCCGGAGAGGCAATCGATGCCGACGCTCTCTGTGACGCCGCCGAGAAGGCGCTCTATGCGGCATTGCAGACAGCAAGTGCCACGGTACGACCAAGCCTTGAGCAGCGCGAGTACACCGCCGCACTGCTGGCTCTCGCGAAACTGCAGGTGCCCGTCGACCGTTTCTTCGATGACGTCATGGTGATGGCTGACGATGTTCGCGTGCGCATTAACCGTTTGGCACTTTTGAACGAACTTAGAGAGCTTTTTCTCGAAGTTGCGGACATTTCTCGCCTGTCGGTAGACTAGAGCAATGACTTCAGACAAGCCGGTGCGCTTACTGATACTCGATCGCGACGGTGTGATCAATCAGGACTCCGCTGAATTTGTGAAGAGTGCGGAGGAGTGGCTGCCGCTGCCGGGCAGTATTGACGCCATCGCGCGCCTGTCAAAGGCCGGTTACACCGTGGCCGTGGCCACCAACCAGTCGGGCCTGGCCCGCGGGCTGTTTGACACCGCCGCACTGGAGGCCATGCATGCCAAGTTGCGCGCACTGGTGGCGGACGAGGGCGGCCGTGTGGGTGAAATTGCTGTTTGTCCGCACGGTCCGGACGATGGCTGCGAATGCCGGAAACCCCGGCCGGGGCTCTTGTTGCAACTTGCCGAGCGCTACAACGTCGACCTTAAGGATGTCGCCTTTGTTGGCGACGCGCCGCGCGACCTGGAAGCGGCGCTTGCGGCGGGCGCCGAGCCCGTGCTCGTGCGCACCGGCAAGGGCCTCAAAGCCGAACGCACGCTGACTGAAGCATTGACGGACATCGCTGTTTTCGATGACCTGGCTGCCGCGGCCGATGCACTGATCGAGCGAGTATGAACCTTGGTGTTTTTCCGCTCCTTGCTCTACAACGTATTCGGCTTCGGCTCGGTCCTGATCGCGGCCAGTATCCTGATCCTTACATTCTGGGCACCGTATAGTTTCCGCTACCGGATCTGTGTCGCCTGGTGCCGGCTGGCTATCTGGGGCGCGGACTTTTTCTGCGGCATCAAGACCGTCGTGGAGGGCAAGGAAAACATCCCCGACACACCCAGCGTTATCCTTATCAAGCACACCTCAACGATGGAGACACTGTGGCAGGTGACCTGCTTTCCACGCACCGCCTGGGTGCTCAAACGGGAAATACTGGTGGCTCCTTTTTTTGGCTGGGCTATAGGCCTCGCGCTGGAGCCCATCGCCATCAACCGGCAAGGCGGCGCCTCGGCCATGAGGCAAGTCATCAAGCAGGGTAAAAAGAAACTTGCCGAAGGCACCTGGGTGACTATTTTCCCGGAAGGGACGCGCATGGCACCCGGCAAGACGCGCAAGTACGGCAGCAGCGGCGCAGCGCTTGCGAAAGAAGCCGGTGTGCTGATTGTTCCTGTCGCACACAATGCCGGTGATTGCTGGGGTCGACGGTCGTTTAACAAGCGGCCAGGCGTCGTCCGGTTTGTGATCGGGCCCAGTATTGATCCGTGCGATAAAACAGTACAGGAAACCAATCTCATTGTGCAGGACTGGATAGAAAGCCGGATGCGCGAGATCAGCCGCGTCTACCAGGAACAAGCGAAGCGTTAAAAAAATACCCGCACAGCGGCGGGTATTTTTTTGTCGATCATGCCGCCAACGGCGACCAGGCGGTACCTACCATATCTTCACGCGCTCTTCCGGCGGCAGGTACAGGGCATTTTCGGGCGTCACGTTGAATGCCTCGTACCACTCCGGCACATTTCTCACCGCACCGTTGGCCCGGTACATCGAAGGAGCATGCGGGTTCGTCTGGATCAGGTTGCGCAGCGCTTCATCGCGATACTTGTTCCGCCAGACCTGGGCGTAACCAAGGAACACGCGCTGAATACCCGTGAAGCCATCGATTACTGGCGGCTCTTTCCCGTCCAGCGACATCTTGTAGGCCAGCAAGCCGATGCTGATGCCACCGAGATCACCGATGTTCTCGCCCAGGGTGTACTCGCCGTTTACGTTCAGGTCATCAAAGGGCCGAAACTCGCTGTATTGCTCAATGAGTTTTGCGGTTCGTTTTTCGAATTCGGCACGGTCTTCCTCGGTCCACCAGTTGCGCAAGACACCGTCACCGTCGAATCGGCTTCCGGAGTCGTCGAAACCGTGTCCAATCTCGTGACCGATAACGGCGCCGATGGCACCGTAGTTAACGGCATCGTCGGCCTCAAGGTTAAAGAAAGGCGGTTGCAGGATGGCTGCCGGGAACACTATCTCGTTCATCGGCGGGCTGTAGTAGGCGTTTACCGTTTGCGGCGTCATGCCCCATTCCGTGCGATCGACTTCGTCGCCCTGTCGCTGCACTTCGCGCTCGTACTCGGCCTGGGTTGAGCGCACGAGATTGCCGTAGATATCATCGGGTGAAATCTCGAAATCGTATTCGCGCCAGACATCCGGGTAACCGATTTTCGGCTTGAACTTCGACAGCTTGTCGAGAGCCTGAACCTTTGTCTCTTCGGTCATCCAGTCCAGTTCCTTAATGCTCTTCTCGTAAGCCTTGATCAGGTTGCCTACGAGCTCCAGCATGCGTTCCTTGGCTTGTGGCGGGAAGTGCCTCTTCACATACACCTCGCCAACGACTTCGCCGAGGTTATTATTCACGGTAGAGACGGCGCGACGCCACATCGGTTGTTGTTCTTCCGTACCGGAAATGGTGGTGCCATAGAATGCGAAGTTCTGTTTATCAAGCGCCTGGTTGAGCATAGTGGCCCTGTTGTTCAACGCGACCCAGTTGAGATAGGTTTTCCATGTGTCCAGGTCCGTCGCTTCGATAATCCCGTCAAGCGCTTTTATGTAATCGGTAGTGACAACAATAAGACCGTCAGTTACATCCGGGTCGACCTTCGCTGTCTCGAGATAACCGTCCCAGTTAAAGTTCGGCATCAACTCGGGGAGTTTATCGAGGGCGACCTTGTTGTAGTTTGCGGCCCAGTTGCGCGTGTCTTCCTTTTTCATGTTCTTGTCGGCGAGCTTTGTTTCAAGCGCCATGATGGTCTTGGCGGCGGCGGCGCCGTTCGGCATCTCGGCCAGCTCAAACATTTTCTGGATGTGTTCGACGTACTTGTTGCGTATCTCCACAGACTTTTCGTCAGTATTGAAATAGAACTCGCGATCAGGGAGGCCCAGCCCGCTCTGATAGAGATAGATGCCGTAGTGCGTTGGTCGCTTGAGATCCGCGAACTGCGTCATCCCGAGAGGCGCGTCCAGGCCGCGTTCGATAGCTTCCGCGAAGTAGACCGCCAGGTCATCTTTATCCGCAATTGACGCGATGCGTTTAAGCTCCGGCTGCAGCGGTTCCACGCCTCTCGCATTTCTGCTGTCCCAGTCCATGTACGATTTGTACAGGTCGCCAACCTTTTGCTCAGGCGAGCCTTTCGGGAAATCGCCAGTTGCAGATTCTTCGATAATTGCCTTGACGCGTTCCTGCGACTCATCGCCGAGAATGCCGAAACCGCCGTAAGAGGCCTTGTCTGCCGGAATCTCTGTGTTGTCTATCCATGCGCCGTTCATGTACATGAAAAAGTCATCGCCAGGCGCGACGGTCTTGTCCATATTCTCCAGCTCTAGACCGGAAACAAGTTCGGCGGGAGCGCTTTCGGGCGCGGCCAGGGCGGCCTGTTCGTTGTCTTTTGGTGCGCAGGCGGCGAGCACCATAAGGAGCGCGGCACTGACAAATACATTCTTCACGTTGACTTCCCCTTAATTAATCTGTTGCTGCCAATTGCAATGCATAGACCGTGCTGATCGCGGACGGTTCCGCGACGGCGCCCGGGCTTGGTGATAAATCAGTCATCGTTTTCAGGCAGATAAACCTCGTCTCCCGGCGCGTCGCCGAGATCACTGAGTTCTTCTCGTTGCTCTTTGCTAACTTCATAAATTTTGCCGATTGGGCAGCCGCGGATGGTATCGAACCCGGCGCGCAGGACGCTCGAGTCATAACGCCTGTCCACCATTTCCGGTGTAAAGTCCGTGCGCGACAGGTCGCGGCACACGCGTTTGAATTCGATCAGGAAATCACCGGTTCGTGCATCGACAGTAATGTACTGGTCGTTGATGTAGGTGTAGTTCAATTGCCGGTACAAGCGGATCTTGTCGACCTCTTTCAGTTCATTGGCGACGACATAATCGCGAACAGCCTCTATTTCCTGCGCGTCGAATAGCGTTGAGCATGCGCCGAGCAACATCACAGACAACAGCGTTGATGACCGGGCAAGAGTCTTCTTAACAGATACAGGCATCATCGTTCCTCCGCGTAGAGCGCCTGAACCCAGTTTACTGCATGCGGATACGCCGCGATCCAGCGTTCTATGTCCGCGCGCATCGGGTTGCTCATGCGGCTACGTTCGATTCGTGAGTGGTTGGCTTTACCGCCCCCGTAGGCCTGCGGTTGTAGCCACAAACCACTGAGAGCGGCGAATTGATAGTCGGTGTAGTTCCGCTTGTCACCGTCCAGTATAGATGCGCGCCCGTCCGAGAGCGTCGCATCGATGTCTGCTAATAATTTTTCGATATGTTCGCAAGCCTTCTCGTAATTGGCTGCGGTGATGCGGAATGACTTGCGGATCAGCAGGGCCTGCAGCGGGTACAGGGCGCGCAACGTATAGCGTTGCCATAAAGGCACCGCCGGGTCATTGACACCCCAGGCATGCAGCGTCAGGTCGCGGTCAGCCAGCATGTGATGGTAAACCCAGACCTGCAGATTGACGCCGTAGCGATCGCAGCGGCGCTCGAGCTCAATACGTTCATTGCTGGGTTCGAGGTGGGCTACACGCTCGCCGAGGGGGACCGAGTAAGCACCCCACAGGTAGCGCAGGATTTCGGCGGAGTTGCCGATGCTTGAGCGAACCGCGCCGGTATTCAGGCGCAGGCGCGGCACCGTTCGACCCAGGAAAAACGCGCCGAGCGTGCCGCCCGCGGGCTGTTCAACGTAGTCGATGCCCGCGGCATCCATGTTCCAGCGCACTTTTTCTACGAAATGACTGGCCGGTATGGAATCAAGCACGAGTGGCGGGTGTCGTTCGGGCCGGACGAAACCGCTCAGCACGATCAACCAGCGCCATAACAGCATTAGCAGGACCAGCAACACCGCACTGAGTACCGACCAGTCCCACGCCGCTACAACAATCGGCAGCAGGAACAGAAACACGGTATGCAATAACGCGCGTCTTTGTGTCATCAAACGTCTAGGTTGGCTACCGTCAACGCATTCCTTTCAATGAATTCCCGGCGTGGTTCCACCTGGTCGCCCATCAGGGTTGTGAAAATCTCATCGGCTTTAATGCCATCTTCAATTTTCACCTGCATCAGGCGACGTGTTTCGGGGTTTACAGTTGTGTCCCAAAGCTGCTCAGGGTTCATTTCACCCAGGCCTTTGTAGCGCTGGATTGACTGGCCGCGACGTGCTTCGGTCATCAGCCACTCAACCGCTTCGGGGAACGACTTGACGGCCAGCTTCCGGTCACCGCGCTGCACATAGGCACCCTCGTCCAGCAATCCGTCGAGCTTCTCTTTGAGGCCCATAATCATGCGGTACTCGTTCGAGCTGAAGAACTCAGGTTGCAGGTAACGTGTGGCACCGATGCCGTGTTGAACGCGGGTTATGCCAATGCGAATGTTTTCGCCGCTGTCATCGCCTCGTTCCAGCGAGGCCGAATAACTGCCACTGTCGCCACTTTGGACCCGGTCACCGCGCGCTTTGGGTAGTGCGGCGGAAAGCTGCTCTGTCCAGGATTGCAACGCGTCGAGATCGTCTGCACGGTCGCCGGACATGTCGGGCAAGCTCGCGATCACGCGCAAGACCACTTCATCGTAGCGACGCGCCAGGCGGGCGATGATTGTTTCGACGGCATTAAACTCAGCGGCCAGGCTTTCGAGTGCGGCACCCGAGAGCGGCGGGGCCGTTTCGTTGACGTGCAGCGCCGCGTTGTCGAGAGCGGCGCTTAACAGGTAACTGGTTAGCTCGGCGTCGTCTTTTACGTAGACCTCCTGCTTGCCGCGCTTGATCTTGTAAAGGGGCGGCTGCGCAATATAGATATGGCCACGCTCTATCAGTTCGTGCATTTGCCGGTAAAAGAAGGTCAACAGCAACGTGCGGATATGCGAGCCGTCGACGTCGGCGTCAGTCATGATGATGATGCGGTGATAGCGCAGTTTGTCCGGATCGAAGTCTTCCCGGCCGATACCACAACCGAGCGCGGTGATCAGCGTACCGACTTCAGCCGACGACAGCATCTTGTCAAAACGCGCTTTCTCTACGTTAAGGATCTTGCCCTTTAGCGGCAGAATCGCTTGCGTGCGCCGATCACGGCCCTGCTTCGCCGAGCCGCCGGCGGAATCACCCTCCACCAGGAACAGTTCCGAGAGTGCCGGGTCTTTTTCCTGGCAGTCGGCCAGCTTGCCGGGCAGACCGGCGATGTCCAGCGCGCCTTTGCGGCGGGTCATTTCACGGGCTTTACGCGCCGCTTCGCGCGCACGCGCCGCATCGATTATCTTGGAAACAATCGCCTTGGCTTCAGCCGGGTGTTCGAGCAAGAACTCTTCAAGGCGTTTGCTCATCGCGCTCGCCACAATACCAGTGATTTCTGATGAAACTAATTTATCCTTGGTTTGGGACGAGAACTTTGGATCGGGCACCTTGACGGACAAGACTGCCGTCAGGCCTTCGCGAGCATCGTCGCCCGAGGGCGTGAACTTGTCCTTGCGCCCCGACATTTCCTTTTCGATGTAGCTGTTGAGGGTGCGCGTAAGGGCCGTGCGGAAGCCCGCGAGATGCGTACCGCCGTCGCGCTGTGGAATATTGTTCGTATAGCAGAACATGTTTTCCTGGTAGCTGTCGTTCCACTGCAGCGCCGCCTCAACCCCCACATCGTCCTGCATGAGACTGAAGTGAAAGACACTCGGGTGAACCGTGGACTTGTTGCGATTCAGGTGCTCAACAAACGCCCGGATGCCGCCCTCGTACTCAAAGGTATCCTCGCGTTCATCTCGTTCGTCAATCAGTCGAATCTGCACGCCGGAATTCAGGAACGACAACTCGCGCAGGCGTTTCGCAAGAATGTCGTAATGGAACGCAATATTCGTAAAGGTCCCGGGGCTCGGCTTGAAACGGATGGTGGTGCCAGTCCGGTCCGTTGTGCCAATTTCGCTAAGCGGCTTTTGCGGCTCACCGTGCACGTATTCCTGCTGGTAAACCTTGCCGTCGCGGTGAATCGTCAGGACGAGCTGTTCCGACAGGGCGTTGACGACCGACACGCCGACGCCGTGGAGACCACCGGAAACCTTGTAGGAGTTATCATCGAATTTTCCGCCGGCGTGCAGCACGGTCATGATGACCTCGGCCGCGGATTTGCCCTCTTCGGGATGAAGATCGACAGGAATACCGCGACCGTCATCCGTCACGGTGATCGACTCGTCGGCGTGAATGGTGACGGTTATAACGTCGCAATGGCCAGCGAGCGCTTCGTCAATCGAGTTATCGACAACCTCGAAAACCATGTGATGCAAACCAGTGCCGTCATCGGTGTCACCGATGTACATCCCCGGTCGTTTTCGGACAGCCTCAAGGCCCTTTAAAACCTTGATATTGCTGGAAGTATATTCTTGCTTGTCGGTCATGCATTTTTCCCGGTCGGTAACCGACGTATTGTAACAAAATGCGGCGCTCAAGGGGTGTTTACGGTGCCGGGAGTTGCGGTACTTTCGCGGCCGGCGAAGGCCGCCCGAAAGGCTTCCCGAAAAAGGCGCTCCGCCGTCATTGGCGGGCAGCGTTCGGAATCAGGCTCTGCTCAAGACACCGTGTTCCACGTGAAACACCGTCGGCGCGGAAGGAAAGCTCAGCACATCCGCCTCCAGAGCGGTCGCGACAACCTGGCATCCCAAACCAAACACGGATTGAAGCAAGCGTTGCAGGGAATCCCGATCCAGCTCCGCCGCCGGATCGTCGAGCAGCAGCAACAAAGGACGGCCGTGAATCTCCTGGACCCTGGCCGTCGCCGCCAAGATCATCGAACAAGCCAGTAACTTTTGCTGACCGCGAGAGACTAGCCGGCGCGCCTGGCGCTCGTCATAGATCAGGCTAAGGTCCGCGCGATGCGGTCCCACCTGTGTGCTGCCCAGCTGCAAGTCCCTTTCCAGCGACGCAGCGACGGACTCCTCGAGCGACTTATCCACTCCCCAGCCCGACCGGTACTCGAAGCCTATGTTCTGCAATAGCAACGCGGAACCCTGGAAACTCAGGCTATCGCCCATGCTATCAAGGACCCGGCGCCGAACCTCGTCGACCTTCAGACCTAACTCAACAAACTCGACCGTCCAGGGATCAACGCCTCTTTGCGCCCTCAAGGCCGCATTCCGCTGTTTCAGCGCCCTGCGGAATCGCCGCCAAACCGTCAAGAACTCGTGTTCCACGTGAAACGCCACCCAATCGAGGTACCGACGGCGCGCTTCGGGTCCGCCACTCACCAGGCTGTGTATATCGGGATCAATGATCTGCAGCGGAAGCGCTTCAGCAAGCCCTGCGACACCCGCTCCACTGTCCCCGTCAATCCGGACCTCCAACCCTTCGCGACTGTTCCGAACCCCAATGCTCGAAACACGCTCGCCCCGCGAAGCCTTCCCAAAAATGACAAACTCATTCTGCCCGTGCCTTATCAGGCTCGACACAGGCGCCCCACGAAAGGACTTTCCACGCCCCAGATACGCCAACGCCTCCAGCAAGCTTGTTTTACCGGAGGCGTTTGCGCCGTAGATCAGATTGTATTTCGAGTCTGCTTCTAGCTCGGCTTTCTCAAGACAGCGGAAATTCTCGACTCTGAATGACTGGATCGTCACTCACGCTCCTCAGCGACTACAGACGCATCGGCATAACGACAAATTTCCGATCCGGATTGCCCGGTTCGCGCACCAGGCAGCTCGAATTACTGTCCACCACCGACAGCGTTACCTCGTCACCTTCAACGGCCCCGATCGCATCCAGGAGGTAATTCACGTTAAACCCAATTTCTATATCGTCGCCGCTGTACTCAACCTCAACCTCTTCTTCCGCCTCTTCCTGCTCCGGATTGTGCGCCTGCAAAACCACCCCGCTGTCACGAATGATCAGGCGAATCCCGCGGTATTTCTCGTTCGACAGGATGGCCGTACGTTGCAACGCACTACGAAACAACTCTTTATCCGCCACCAGCTCGTTACTGGACTCCTGCGGAATTACCCGCTCGTACTCCGGGAAACGACCGTCGATCAGCTTCGAAGTGAACCGAATTCCGCCCAACGCGATGCGAACGTGATTTTCACCAAGCTCGATGTTGACGTCTCCGTCACCGCCCAGGAGGCGCTGCAATTCCAGTACGCCCTTACGCGGCACGATCACTTGCTGCTCTTTGAGTTTCACGCCATCGAGCTTCGCCTGGCACAACGCGAGCCGATGACCATCCGTTGCTACAGCGCGCAGATGATGCTCGTGCGCTTCGAGCAACATTCCGTTCAGGTAATAGCGGACATCCTGTTGCGCCATTGAAAAGTGTGTTTTCTCTATCAGCTTGCTCAACACTTCCTGGGGTACCGTGATTGTCTGCCCGGCTTTAATGTCCTCAACCGTAGGAAAC
>JAUHZT010000116.1 GCA_030425905.1 Gammaproteobacteria bacterium | reverse complement strand
GACCGCCTTGCCAAGTAGCACCTCAACCCCAAGCTTGCCTAGCGCCTGCAGTGCGTAAGCTGACAAGTCTTCGGCGAGTGCGGGCAACACTCGCGGTCCGGCTTCAACAAGCATCACACGTGCACTGCGCGAGTCGATGCGGCGAAAATCGGCCGCCAGCGTCCTGCTTGCGAGTTCGGCAATGGTGCCGGCAAGCTCCACGCCCGTAGGGCCAGCGCCCACGACCACGAAGTTGAGCAGGCGCTCGCGCTCGGCCGGGTCGCTGGTCATCTCGGCCTGTTCGAAGGCGAGTAGCACGCGACGGCGGATCGCAGTGGCGTCGTCAATGCTCTTGAGCCCGGGCGCGTGCTCCGCCCATTCATCGTGTCCGAAGTAGGCGTGGCGCGCGCCTGTCGCAATTACCAGGTAGTCGTAGTGCAGCGTCTGTTCGCGCAACACGACGTGCTGGTTTGCGGTATCGATGTCCGTCACGCTGTCGAGTAATACGGTGGCGTTTTTCTGGCGGCTCAAAATGCCGCGAATGGGCCATGCGATATCGGACGGTGCAAGCCCGGCGACCGCCACCTGGTAAAGCAAAGGCTGGAACAGGTGGTAGTTGTGGCGATCGATGACTGTAATGTCCACCTCTGCACGCCGCAGGCCGCGTGCGGCAAACAAGCCGCCAAAACCAGCGCCTACGATAAGCACCTGGGGGCGCCTGGCAACTGTCTGTGCAGTGGGTGGTATTGGCTTCATGTGGTTTCTGTACCTGCCTTGGGCTGGTACGTTATTGTGCATCAATAGCATCACGATCGGGAATCGGGCAGCAGGAGATCAACATGAAATACCTCACACTAGTACTCGTTGCTGCCGGCATGGGTGCAAGTATGCAGGGACTTGCACAGGGCCATGTCACCGAAGACCGCGTTCTCGAAGAGCAGGCTGACGGCGCAAACTGGTTTCTCAAAGGCGGCAGCTTTCGGGGCGAGCATTTCAGTCCGCTTGCCGAAATAAACGACAAGACCGTCCAGCATCTCGGGCTGGCCTGGTCGACCGACCTGCCCGTACCTGACGGTGTGGCGGCGACACCGATAGTTGTAGACGGCGTTATTTACCTGTCCGGTGCTTACTCGGTGGTATTTGCGATTGATGCCGCAACGGGCGAAATGTTGTGGACTTATGATCCGGACGTGCGGGGCAGGCAGGCAGCCGATCCGAATATGTCCTGGCCGGCACGCGCGAATCGTGGCGTTGCGGTATGGCAGGGCAAGGTTTTCGTTACTACTGCTGATTGCTACCTGACAGCGTTAAATGCCGGTTCGGGCAAGGTGGTCTGGTCGAAGCAAACCTGTGATCCAGCGATGGACTACGCGATTACCGATTCGCCGTATGTAGGGGGCGATCGAATCTTCGTCGGCAATGCCGGTTCCGAATCGGACAAGAAAAATCGCGGCTATGTGTCGGCCTACAATCCGGCGAATGGGGAGTTGCTGTGGCGTTTCTATATCGTGCCCAGCGACGACCCTGCCGAAAACGACACGCCGGCACTCCGGATGGCCGCCAAAACCTGGTCGCAGAAAATTCTCGCGACCTACGGCGGTGGTGGCCAAAGCTGGAATGAGATGACTTACGACCCGGAGTCGGGTCTGTTGTTCTTCGGCACGTCGGGCGCCTACCCGTATATTCATGCATTGCGCAGCCCGGACGGCGGTGACAACCTGTTCCTGTCATCCATCGTTGCTGTCAATGCCGAGACCGGCGATTACGTCTGGCATTACCAGACGGTCCCGGAAGATAGCTGGGACTACAACGCAACGATGAATATCGTGCTGGCTGACCTAAAGATCGATGGCAAGCAGCGCAAAACGGTGCTGATTGCGCCGAAGAACGGTTTTCACTATGCCCTGGATCGCCTGACCGGCGAATTGCTGACCGCAGGCAAGTTTGCGAAAGCCAACTGGGCGACACACATCAACATGGAAACCGGGCGGCCGGTGATGGACCCGGCGGCTGAATACTGGAACGCCGAGGTGGGCGAGTCCGTCGTTGTCTGGCCGAATATGTGGGGCTCGCATAGCTGGAACCCCATGGCTTATCACCCGCAACTGGGTCTTTCGTATATTCCCGTTATCGATATCCCGGCTGTTGTTACGAACACGGGCGATGGCGAGTACCCCGATGACAATGTGGTTTTCACCGAAGTGGATGGCAAACCGCACAGTCCCGGCAAGCTCGTCGCTTTCGATCCGGTCACGGCCAAAATTCGCTGGACGGTGGACCACCTGTTGCCGTACAACGGCGGCGTACTGGCGACGGCAGGCAACCTCGTGTTTCAGGGTAACGCCGAGGGCGAAGTCGTTGCCTATGCGGCCGATTCGGGCACAGAGCTCTGGTCTGTACTGACTGGCTCCTCCATTTCTGCGGCGCCCTCGAGTTACAGGGTGAATGGCCAGCAGTACATCGTTGTTCCCGTCGGTGGCGGTGGTGGTATCCAGTTCTACTACCCCGAGATGCACTCCACGGACAATGCAAAGGGGCCAGTTCGACTGATGGCCTTCAGTCTCGACGGCGATGCACGCATGCCTGTAATGAAAAGGCCGGACCGGGAGCTTCCCGAGCAGCCGGCGCTTACCGCTTCAGACGAAATGATTGCGCGCGGCAAATCGGTCTATCGCAGTTACTGCAAAGGCTGTCATGGTTCCGGAGCGATCGCGCGCGCCGGTGGGTCGGTGCCGGACCTGCGCTACGCAAACCGCGAAACACATAGTCAGTGGAACGGTATCGTCGTTGGCGGTGCACGGCGCGCAAACGGGATGCCCGCTTTCGCGCTTGGCATTGAAGATGCGGAGGCGATACAGGCTTACGTTCTGTCACTGGCAAATGCATTGCGACGCCCGGTAGCGCCTGCACTTGACTGACGTGCCGTGTAGCAGGTCATGACACGCCACTCGACTCTGTCCTGGACAATTGTCGCGGCGGTAATCGCAGCACTCGCGGCGTTGGCGACACTTACCGTCCTGTTATGGCCGCCAGGCCTGGTCGTCGGCTTGTTGCTTGCCGCGCTTATCATCCTGCCGACCGTCGCCGTCGTCGCCATGCTGTCACGACAGAGGGAGCGGGCGCTCTCGCCGGGCTTGTCGGCGACCGAAATAGTAGAGATGTCCGATGCAGATCTCGCCGCCTACCGCCTGCAGGCGATGGCAGACTTCGAACGCCGGCTGGAGCTGCGCGAGTTGCGGCTTGCGCGGCAAACGCGTACTTCCAGGCTTGTCGCGGATGACTACCTGGACCTGCTCGAAACCAACCCGTCAGACGAAGACCTGGACGCGCTGGTCGGCCAGGATCGCAAGCTCATTACGCTTATCGAGGAAGAAAGCCAGCTCGCCTTCGATCGTATCTTGCAGAATCGCTACGCGGCGCAAGAGGGCGTAGATACCGGCCTGATTCTCGCCGACCTTCGCGACTTCGTGGAAAAAGTGGCGCGACTCTACCAGCCGGACTCGAAAGATATCTTGCTCGAAACCGAGATTGAGCTGATCGCCAAGAGCTTTAGCAGCGCGTCATTGCATTTGCTGATGGTAGTGGATGGACTGCCGCTGAATTTGAAAACTTACAACACGGCCCGAATGTACCGGCTGATCCGGCGCAGCGTGAAGTATTACGGGACCTACAAGGCATTCCGGCCGTATCTTGAACATGGCTTGAATGCGTTTCAGGTGGCACGTTTGTCACTGGGTATGAATCCCGTCACGGTTGGCGCTGCCTGGCTGGCGGGAAAACTCGCCACGCACGGTGCCAAAGTGGCAGGTGAAAAGCTGTTTCGACGCACGGCACTGCAGTTGTTGAACGACTTTATTCGTGTGATCGGGTTCGAGGCTGCGATGATGTACGGCAGCGGCTTCCGGCATCGAGATGCTAACTGGATATTCGGCGCTGAGCTCGTCAATCTTGAAATTGGTCGTGGTGCTGATCTGGCCGGGCGCGACGCGTCGATAGAGAAGCTCTGCAGTCTTGTTTTGCGCAATGAATTTGACCGCGTGCACCTGCTGTCGCATCTGGCGCGGCACAAGAAGATCGACGTTACTCCGGTTAAACCACTTGTCGTTACGA
Source organism: Gammaproteobacteria bacterium (assembly GCA_030425905.1). Lineage (GTDB taxonomy): Bacteria > Pseudomonadota > Gammaproteobacteria > Steroidobacterales > Woeseiaceae > UBA1847. Next base: position 6,252 of record JAUHZT010000116.1, on the reverse strand, counting down.
CCCGGACAGAGCGAGAGCACATAGTGGCGGAGCTTGCGGCGCACTGTGCCGAAACCGGCGTCAATGAACAGGCAGAGCCGATTACAGCCTGGCGCAGGGCGCTGGAAGATAATCTCGGCCTGAACGCGGATGATGCGCAAGAAGGCGTTGCAAAATCGAGGAAGCGCGGCATGCGCGAATGGCTGAGCGCGCCGTTACGGAAACTCCGTCGCAAGGACCATTAACCACACAGTCTTGCAAGGCAGTACACTGCATTTTATGGTGCAGCTCATGATCCAGCCTTGGTCAGGACAGCCTCAATGCAATTAGTCAGTCGACTCTTAGCTTTATCGTTGTTGGCAGGTATAAGCCTGTCGCCCGTTCACGCTGCCGACCAGGCGGTCTGTGACGAGCAGCGTGCGCGGCTTGAGGAAAAGCTGGAGATCCCCGGTCTTTCCGACAACGCCCGCGAATACCTGCAGAACCTGCACACTACGATTACGCAGACCTGTGGATTTATCGATGATGCAACGCTGCGCAAGATGGTCAGTTCGGTGGATACGATGCTGCCGCTCGTCGACAGCTTTTCAGTGGCCGCTGCGCCGCAAGAGCCGGCTAAAGCAGCGCCGGCGCCGGCAAGCGAGATTTCACTGCCAGCTTCGGCGACGGCCAGCGATTTGCTGTCCACAATAATCACACGCGATGACCCGATGTTTGGGGTGGTTATTGCCGACTGGGATCTCTACAAAAACACAGCACGAGTGCTGTTCTATTCACAACCGTCCCGCTTGCAGTTCAATCATCCGCAACGTGGGCGTTATGTGTATGTAGCCGAGATCGGCGGCGACGGTGCAGTGCAACTGCATGCGCTCGGCAAGCGCAAACTCGAAGAGATCGTCACGATGGCGCTGCGGCGCGGTTTCCCCGAGGTGGTTGTGCAGAGTATCGATCCTGCGGGCAATTTACCGGCGCAGCTGGAGCGCTGGTCAATTCCGGAGCGTCGCAAGGTCGCGGTAGCCGATGCGCCCGGATTGCCGTGGTCACGTGCCAAGCCGGGCGAGGAGGATCTTTTTTCGATTGCCAGCAGCGACGGCAACCTGGTGTTTGTGAATGCAGAGTTGCAGGACGAAGTACAAGGCGTCGCCTGGCTTGAGTCCACCCCGGATGGCAGGGTCATCGGTTCTGGCCACTATTTCTCGCCGGGCGCGAAAGCGCTGCCAACGAGCCTGTTTCATACGAACAATGGCGGCGCAGGCGTTCTCCTCGATGTACTGGCTGATGATGACGCCGGTGTCGAGACGGAGCTTGAGACGCCCGTTCGCTTGCGCATGGGTGCGCATAGCGTTACGGGGGTCGTCGGTAATGAACGCCGTTTACTTGTAATCGACAACGACGCACGCGGAACCTGGGAATCAGCCGCACTGGATCGAACCATGATGTGGCTGGATATGGACAAGTTGCCAGCCAAAGCGCCACTCGATGAACTGTTGCAGCGAACCCGGCAGTTGCAGCAGGCAGACATGCGCTACGGTGCTAACCATTCCGTGGCATCGACGGCCGTCGGCGCGAGGCACGTACCAGCGGTCGTTCCTCTTGCCGATGGCTACGCGGCGCTTGTGCGCAATAATAATCATGATTCTGAGCAGCAAGCGTTCAGTGGCGACTGGCTGTTCGAATACATGACGGACGGCGAAGTGCGCAAGACGTATATCGAACCGATCTCGGCAAGGTTTGACGGGCGATTTGCGTCGCTTGCGGCGTCGGCTGACGGGCAGCTCTATGCCTACGCAGCGCCCGCGATCGTACAATTCGACCGGCAGCGCAAACCCGTTGCATTCGCAGAGCTTGAAATCCCGCCGGCAGCGCAGCTACGCACTCTGCTGGCCGACGCGAAAGGTGTCTGGGTGATCGGTGTGCATTACCCCAGCGGTCGCAATCAGTCGATCTGGCTGGCGCGCCTGAACATTGACGCAGCAGCGAGTCGCTGACCAACGCCGGTTTCGGTCAACGTGCGCGCTGACCAGTCGTTTCCTGGTTACTGGCGCCCTCCGCGCGGCGCGGTTTGCGTGTCGGGTTCGAGCCTGGTGATTTTGATATCGAACATGCCATACAGCACGGACACAAGCGGGTTAATGAGGTTAAAGAACGCAAACGGCAGGTAAGCAAAAGTCGCGACGCCGAGCGTAGCCGCCATGTATGCGCCGCAGGTATTCCAGGGCACGAGCGGCGAGGTGAGGGTGCCGCAATCCTCGATAACCCGGGACAGGTTGCGCGGGTCGAGACCGCGGCGCGCAAATTCTGCTTTGAACATGCGACCCGGCAATACGATCGCCATGTACTGGTCGGCCGCTACTATATTGGCGCCGATGCAGGTCAGCGCCGTGGTCAGAATCAGTGAGCCCGTAGTATGAGCCGCTTTGAGCGCAGAACGTATCAGTCGCTCCAGCATGCCCGCGTGCTCAAGCACCGCGCCAAAAGACAGGGCGCAGATGATCAGCCAGATCGTCGTGAGCATGCTTGCCATGCCGCCGCGACTCAGCAGTGCGTCGACTTCGGCAACGCCTGTACTGGAAACATAGCCGCTCGATAAGGCAATCCAGACGCCCTTGGCGAGCGCCAGCGGTCTCGACAAGGTTTCGCTATCCGCCAGCGCAATAACGATCGCCGGTTGCAAGAAAAGTGCTGTAATTGCGCCAAGCAGGGCGCCGCTCAGAATGGTTGGCAGTGCGGGTAACTTGCGCATCGCCATTAGCAGTACCGCAAGCAACGGCAGCAGGGCGAGTGGGGTAATTCTGAACGAGGCACGCAAGGTTTCGGTGGTTTGCACAAGCGTCGAGCTTTCGGCATCAATGCTCACGCGCAAGCCGACTACTGTGAAGACAAGCAGCGCGATCAGGAATGACGGACCCGTGGTCCAGAGCATATGTCGGATGTGCGTAAACAGGTCGGTGCCGGCAACAGCCGGCGCCAGGTTAGTGGTGTCCGACAGGGGTGACATCTTGTCGCCAAAATAGGCGCCGCTCACGACCGCTCCCGCCGTAATGGCCGGTGAAACCCCAAAGCCCATTGCGACGCCGATAAGACCAACGCCGAGCGTACCGGCCACGGTCCATGAACTGCCGGTGCTCACTGCCGCGACTGCGCATATCAGGCAGGCGGCAGCATAGAAAAACTGTGGGTGTAAGAGGTGCAGACCGTAATAGATCATCGCAGGTACGGTACCGGCCATCAGCCAGGTACCAATAAGTGCGCCGACCGCCAACAGGATCATCATCGCACCCATCGCTGTGCTGATGCCGTCGATGATGGCCCGCTCTATGTCGGACCAGGCGTGACCGTTGCGCACGGCGATAATGGCAGCGATCGCCGTGCCGATGATCAGCACAATCTGATTGGCGCCACCCGATGAGTCGGAGCCGAACAGGTAGACGGCACCTGCGAGCAGGACAACCAGTACCAGAATCGGCGTCAGCGCCTGCAACAGGCTTGGTGCTCTTGGTTCAGTCACGACATTCCTTCCCCCGCGGACAGTTTCACTGTAGTCGCTTACTCGAGCAACAGTCTATGCTCGCGCAGTATGTTCTGCAGCGCTTCCCTGTCGATGCCCGGCACTGTGTGGCCCTGGTTGCCCGTCATGTCGCGACCCGCTACGAGCGCGTTCATGATGGCCTCTTCGGTGGCCTGCTTGGTGGCGGCGAACAGCCCATCCAGATCATCATTGGGTACAGAGCGAATAATCGCGTCGGGGTTGCCGCGCCCGGCCTCGGCATTGGCGGTCGAAAACGCAATAAAGATATCCCCCGAGCCGTTATGCGCCGTGCTGCCCGTAACACCCAGGCCGAGCGGAGCGCGCCGTGCCAGACGCTTGAGCTGATGGGGCAGCAAGGGTGCGTCTGTTGCGATCACAACGATGATCGAACTCAGCATCTCCTCGTTATAGCCCGTGTTCGAATAGACCGGGTCACCCGGCAGGCGCTCACCGACCGCAATGCCAGCAACTCGCAGATCGCCACGCCGGCCAAAGTTGGCCTGTACGAGAACCCCCAGCGTGTAGCCGGTCTCGTTCACCTGCACCAGGCGCGACGACGTGCCGATACCGCACTTGAACTCAAAACAGATCATCCCGGTGCCGCCGCCCACGCTGCCTTCGGCGACGGGGCCCGATTGGGCGTGGTCAAGGGCGGCGCCGGCATGCTCGGGGCGCACATGAAAACCGTTGATGTCATTCAGGTGGCCGTCCCAGGTTTCGGCGACCACGGGGAGTGACCAGTAATAGCCGGTTGCGTCGGCGCCACCCTGTGCAACGCGCCATTGAATCACACCTTCATGCACGGCCCCCACGCTGTGCGTGTTGGTGATCATCACGGGCCCTTCGAGAAAGCCGCTTTCCTCGATCCAGGTTGTGCCGGTCATTTCACCGTTGCCGTTCAGTGTCGACCAGCCAGCAAAGACCATGGTGCTCATGGTGTCGCGGCCGCGCGGCAGTATCGCCGTTACGCCCGTGCGTACGGCGCGGTCGCCCGCAAGATTGCGTTTGATGGTTTCATGGCCGACGGTCACGCCGGCAACATCGGTGATCGCGTTCAGCGGCCCGGTAGTACCCTCAAACGGGATACCGAGGTCGCGGGCACGAACAGGTGCCTCGTCGCCAAACACCGGCATTGCCAGCAGCGTGCTGATTCCAAGCAGAACGAGTCTCATAGTTAGCCTCTCTAGAACATGTCCAGGTCTTCGCCCGGACTGTGTTTTGTCAGGAGCGAGACAATAACGAGTAAAGGCAGGCTGACGAACCAGCCCAGGTATGACGAAGGTATTGCATAGGGCTCATCGAAGATGACCCATGCGATCGCCACACTGCCACCGCCAAGCATGCTCCATAACGCACCGCGTGCGGTAGTGCGTTTCCAGAACAGCAAACCCAACATTGGAAAAAACAGGCCGGCCGCACCGAACGTGTAGGCATACAGAATTAACTGCAGCACATTGGGTACGAGGTATGCCATGCCGATGCTCAGTACACCCAATACCAAGGTCGTGATGCGCGCAACGTGCACAATGCTCTGCTCACTTGCGTTGGGTCGCAGGAATTTCCGGTAGATGTCGTTCGTGAAGATTGCGACGGGCCCCATGAGTACCGAATCGGCGGTCGACATGACCGCGGCGATATAGGCGGCAATGACGATGCCCGCGATCCCGACAGGCAGCAGTTCGATAATGATCATCGGGGTAGCCATTTCGGGATCGGACAGGTCCGGCAGGAGCATGCGCGCAATGAGGCCCACGAGTGTGCTGCCGATGGCAAACAATGGCCACTCGATGGGTACACCTGTCAGCAGGAAGGCGCGTCGCGCCGTTTTTTCATCACGCGCTGCGACAATACGTTGCATCGCGGCTATCGAGATGAACCAGACGGGGAAGATGGAGAAGAACCAGCCCAGCGCTTTCTTCCAGCCGACGGCACCCCAGTCGACCAGCGATGCAGTGTCCGGGTTTGCGCTGAAGTGCGCGACAATGCCGCCCCAGCCACCGACGGTGTACAGGCCTATCGGGACGGCGAGAAAGAGCAAACCGAATAGCAGCACGACCATCTGAAAAACATCGGTGTAGATTACCGCCTTCAGTCCGCCGAGTGCTGTGTACGCAAGAATTACGGTGCCGGAAAGAAGCACCGCGATCGTCAGGTTCATTTCGGTCGTCGCCTGCAACAGTTTCGCGCCGGCGATAATCTGGCCACCCGCAAAGGTGAACCATGCAATGCCGATCACCACAGCAGCAAGCGTGCCGGTTCGACGGTCGAAGCGGCTTTCGAACAGGTCGCCGGTCGTCAGGCCGCGTACCTTGTCGGCCCAGCGTTTAACCTTGGGCACCATCAGGAACGACACGAGCACGACGCTGAGCCCGGAAATGGCGATCAGCCAGGAACCGCTGATGCCGAGCGTAAAGCCAATGCCGCCCATCGCGATGCTGAAGCCACCACCGAGATCGGTAGCGGCCGTGGACGCCGTCGTCTGGACGAGGTTCATGTTGCGGTCGGCGGCGAGAAAGGATTCGCTCTCCCCGGTGCCGCGTTCCCTGCGCGCGACATGCAGACCAATCCAGATGAGACCCGCGAAATACGCGGCAATAGCGATCAGGTCGATGGTGTGCAGCGACGTCATGGTGTAGTCGCTGGCTTGCCGGAATTCCGGATCGGGCGGAGCCTCAAGCCGTGAAGCCCTGCAGCACGGCCGCCAGGTTGTTGCCGAGTTGTACCGACGGGTAGCCGCCTTCCTG
>JAUHZT010000115.1 GCA_030425905.1 Gammaproteobacteria bacterium | reverse complement strand
AAAGACCTTGTGCTCGTACAGCGCAATGAGCTGACCAAGGGTTTCGGGTTTGAGTGACTCGAATAGAATTGTATTGGAGGGGTTATTGCCGGTGTGCACCCGGTAAGGTGCAAGCCCCGGCTCGTTAAAACCATCCATCAACGCCTCAGCCTGGGCCAGGCAGTTCGCAATAGCCAGATCCTGCTGTTCCTGCGCGCCCCCTGACGAACGCACCGGCAACAGAAAATCCACAGGCACCAGGCGGGTACCCTGATGTAGCAACTGGTAAAAAGAGTGCTGGGCGTTGTTGCCAGCCTCACCCCAGATCACCATCCCGGTGGCACACTTCACGGGCTTGCCATCCATACGCACCGATTTGCCGCTCGACTCCATCTGCATTTGCTGCAGATACGCGGGAAAGCGATCAAGCCGGTTGTCGTAAGGCAGGATTGCCTGCGACTCAGCACCGAAAAAATTGTTATACCAGATGCCAATGAGCGCGAGCAGCACCGGCATGTTGTCGCCAAGCGGCGCCTGCTGGAAGTGCTGGTCCATGACCCGCGCACCGGCGAGCATCCTGCGGAAGGCATCCATACCCGTCACCAGCGCAAGCGACAAGCCAACCGCGGACCAGATCGAAAATCGCCCGCCAACCCAGTCCCAGAATCCGAAACGGTACTCTGGGTTAATGCCAAAACTGTCCATGGCTTCGTGATTAGTAGACGCAGCAACAAAATGCTGCGCAACAGCCTGTTCGCCCAGGTGCCCTGCAAGCCATTCGCGGGCAGCCCTGGCATTGGTCATCGTCTCCAGCGTTGTGAAGGTCTTGGAACAAACAACGAACAACGTACGCTCGGGGTCCAGTTCCTGCGCAAGGTCGCTCAGTTGCGTGCCGTCAACATTGGACACGCTGTGGAAGCGCATGCCATCGCGCCAGCAGGGCTTGAGTGCGCGGCTCGCCATCACCGGCCCGAGATCGGAGCCACCAATACCGATATTCACAATATCAGTGAGGTTTTTTCCGGTATGGCCTCGAATTCTGCCAGCCTGTACCCCGTCGACGAACTCCTCCATGCGCACCAGCACTTCCCAAAGGTCTCGCACTCCGGCCGTTTCAAGCGCCACGGTGTCAGAAATCTTGGAGCGCAAGGCAACGTGCAAGACCGCACGATCCTCGGTTTTATTAATGCGCTCGCCGGTAAACATCGCTTTGATAGCAGCCGGTACGTTTGCCTCTCTCGCCAGCCTTGCAAGAAGCTTGCGAGTCGTAGTGTTCAGGTGATTCTTGGAGTAATCGAGCGTCAGATCACCCGCTGTGACTGTGAAGCGCTGCGCCCGCCCGGCATCACGTGCAAAAAGTTCGCCAAGCGGTTTCTTGCGCATGTCCTCTTTATGATGCAGTTTAAGCGCGACCCAGGCTCCGAGATCGGTCGGGTAGCGCGCTGTCAGTTTTCTGTTGGTGTAAGCGTCAGGCACCGGCTTGTACCTCGTGCTTGTAGTATTCGAGATACCATTCGACAAAGTTGCGCACCCCGGTTTCGACCGGCGTGCTCGGCTGGTAACCGACATCATTCGCGAGATCGGAGGTATCCGCCCAGGTGTCGGGCACATCGCCTGCCTGCAACGGCAGCAGGTTCTTCTCAGCCGTCTTGCCCAGCACAGACTCGATGGCCCCGATGTAATCCATGAGCTCCACGGGCTGCTGGTTGCCTATATTGTAGATACGGTAAGGCACTTTACTGGTGCCAGGGTCCGGATGCGCAGCATCCCAGTCAGCATTCGGCTCGGCGGTATGATCCATCGTCCGCACAACACCCTGCACGATGTCATCGACGTAGGTGAAATCGCGACGATGCTTGCCATAGTTGAAGACGTCGATGGGCTTACCTTCGATGATATTCTTGGTAAACATAAACAGCGCCATATCCGGCCGTCCGAATGGCCCGTACACCGTAAAAAACCGCAAACCGGTGGTTGGCAGCCCGTACAGGTTTGAGTAGGTGTGCGCCATCAGTTCGTTCGCTTTCTTGGTAGCGCCATACAAGGCCAGCGGATGATCGACGTTTTGGTGGATCGAAAATGGCATGGCAGAGTTAGCGCCATATACCGAACTCGATGATGCATAAACCAGGTGCTTGACGTTATTGTGACGGCAGCCCTCGAGAATGTGCAAGAAGCCAACAATGTTACTGTCGATATAGGAGTGCGGATTCTCGATTGAGTAGCGAACGCCCGCTTGCGCTGCAAGATTGACTACTTTGTCAAATTTTTCCTGCGCAAATAAAGCCTCAATGGCGCCGCGATCCGCGAGATCGATTCGCACCATGCTGAAGTTGTCATACTTATCCAGCCTTGCCGCGCGTGCTTCTTTTAATGACACATCATAGTAGTCATTAAAGTTGTCGAGCCCGATAACCGTGTCGCCACGCTCAAGCAATAGTATTGATGTGTGATAGCCGATAAATCCAGCCGCACCGGTTACCAGTATCTTCATGCTCTTGCCTTCTTTCATTTCAACTCAGAGTCGGTCGTCGCTGGCGCTTGCCGGCAACAGGTACTTGATATCGTACAGTACGCACGCTTCCTTGCCGTAAGCGCGGATGCGTTGTTCGCCAAGCTCTCTGAACTGATCATGGGCGACGGCGATAATTACTACATCGTACGACCCGGCTTGTGGATCATCGACCAGGTTGACGCCATACTCGTGCCGCGCTTCTTCTGCATTAATCCAGGGATCGCAGATATCAACATTGGCGCCGTAGGTTTCCAGTTCAGCAACAATATCGACAACCTTGGTGTTCCGTACGTCCGGGCAGTTCTCCTTGAACGCGAGCCCCAGGATCAGAACGCGAGAATCGAGCGGGTGAATACGCTTGCTAAGCATTTTCTTGACGACCTGCGACGAAACATAATTCGCCATATTGTCATTGATGCGTCGCCCGGCAAGAATCATCTGCGGATTGTAGCCAAGCTGCTGTGCCTTATAGGTCAGGTAGTACGGATCAACGCCAATACAATGCCCGCCCACGAGGCCCGGGCGGAACGGCAGGAAATTCCATTTCGTCCCTGCCGCTTTTAGCACCTCTTCGGTATCGATACCGACACGCTCAAAGATCATTGCCAGCTCGTTGACGAGCGCGATATTGACATCGCGCTGCGTGTTCTCGATAACCTTGGCTGCTTCGGCCACCTTGATACTGGACGCCTTGTGCGTGCCCGCGGTGATAATGGAGCCGTAGACTGTGTCAATGAAATCGGCGGCTTCGGGTGTCGACCCGGAGGTCACTTTAAGAATTGAGGGCAGCCGGTGCTCTTTGTCGCCGGGGTTTATGCGCTCCGGGCTATAACCAACAAAGAAATCGTCATCCATCTTGAGACCCGAGAGCTCCTCAAGAATGGGCACGCAGAATTCCTCAGTCGCACCCGGGTACACCGTCGACTCGTAAACGACGATATCGCCTTTCTGCAAAACCTCACCGAGTGTTTCGCTCGCACGGCGCAAAGGCGTTAGCAACGGCCGGTTGCCATCGCCTATTGGCGTGGGCACCGTCACGATATAGAAATTGCAAGCGGCAAGATCGGCCTTATCGACACTGAATTTCAGCTGACTGGCGGACGCAAGCTCTTCGCTTGAGCACTCCAGTGTGGAATCACGACCCTGACTCAGTTCGGCGACGCGTTTTTCATTCACGTCGAAACCGACGGTCGGGTACTTCCTGCCAAATTCCACGGCCAGCGGCAGGCCGACATACCCCAGCCCAACGATCCCGATTTTCAGATTATTCATTTCAAAAGACATAGTGTTCGCGGGCCTGCGGCCGCTCCTGAGTGTTGTTTGGAACTGGCGCTTTAATATCACAGGAACATGACAGAAGCGCGGACCTGGGTCGCATGTGGAACTGCGGAGTCGGGCACAAACGGGCCCTGACCCGACTCCGCAATGGCAATCAGCCGAGGAACCAGAGTGCCGCCAGGCCTGTAATGCTCATCGTGATCGTGTAAGGCAAGGCCATAATCACCATCCGGCCGTACGACAGCCGGATCAGCGGTGCCAGCGCGGACGTAAGCAGGAACAGGAATGCCGCCTGACCATTAGGTGTGGCAACCGACGGGATATTGGTACCCGTATTGATCGCGACTGCAAGGGCATCGAACTGGGTGCGGGTTAGTTGGCCTGCCTCAAAGATCTCTGCTACTTCAGTGATATAGACGGTCGCGACGAAAACATTATCAGAGATCATCGACAGCAAGCCGTTAGCTATATAGAAGAGTGCCATCTGGGTTTTTCCGTCGTGCATCATTACCCAGTCGATAATCGGCAGGAACAGCCCTTGCTCGGCAATCACAGCAACAATGGCAAAAAACACGACCAGCAGCGCCGTGAAGGGCAGTGCCTCTTCGAACGCTGGTCCAATCTGGTGCTCGTCGGTGATGCCGTTAAGAGCGGTCGCCAGAACAATAACCATCAGGCCTACGATGCCCGGGGCGGCGAGATGAAAACCCAATGCGAGAATTAACAATAAAGCCACGAATGCCTGCATAGCGATGGCCAACTTTTGCTGGCGGGTGCGCTTTTCAGACTGGTCGTTGTCATAAGCCTCCAGAATTTCCCGAACATTAGGTCCCAGCTTCGCGCCATAGCCGAACACTTTGAAGTACTCGAGCGCGAGGCAGGTTGTCAGGCCCACGGCCAGAACAGGCATAGTAATGTGTGCCATCTGCATGAAGAACTCGACGAAACTCCAGCCCATAATCTCGGCAATCAGCAGGTTCTGAGGCTCACCGACCAGGGTTGTGACGCCACCCAATGCCGTGCCTACAGCTCCATGCATCATGAGACTGCGCAAGAACGCACGGAAGCGATCGAGGTCTTCGCGGTGCAATGACTGCACTTCATCATCCGAGCCATGGTCATGACTCTGTCCGAAGTCCTTACCCGAAGCGACCTTGTGATACACGCCATAGAATCCGACAGCGACGGTGATGATGACGGCTGTCACAGTCAGCGCATCGAGAAAGGCCGACAAGAATGCTGCCGTCAGGGAGAACATGAACGACAACAGCATTTTGGACTTCACGCCCAGCAAAATCTTGGTGAACGTGTAGAGCAACATGTCACGCAGGAAGTAGATGCCAGCGACCATAAACATGAGCAGCAAGATGACTTCAAAATTATGCTCAGCTTCGTGCAGCACCATTTCCGGCGAGGCGAGGCCGAGCAGGATAGCCTCAATCGCCAGCAATCCTCCTGGTTGCAGCGGGTAGCATTTCAGCGCCATTGCGAGCGTGAAAATGAACTCGATCACCAGTACCCAGCCCGCCAGGAACGGATTGATCCACACGAGGATCGGATTCACGAGCAAGAATGCAATGATTGTCAGCTTGTACCAAGTTGGCGAATTGCCAAGGAAATTGGCGCGAAAGGCGTCTGCCATCGTTTGGGCCATCGGGGCTCCTGTGAGTGTTTTCGTTAAGGAAATTGTTTGTGTCTGGCCGGCTCTTTGTGGCCGGACCGTCGATTCTAGACTGTTCCGGTGATTTTTTGCAGTGAGTCGATGCTCCCGGCGCCTGATTTGGCCGCCACACGCCAGCCAGACGGGGAACTCAGGCCTCTTTTCGCATCTCGTCCCAGACGCAGGCACCCGCCTCGCGCAACTTGCCAAGCATTTGCTCGTGAGCCGCCAGCTCCTCCGCCGACGCCTGGACAAGCACGAGATCGGGATAGCGCTCCCCGGCCTTTGGCCGCAATCCGTCCGCGGCGAACCCGTGACCTGGCTCCGCGGCATCGCTCTCATCGCGCGACGACTCATCGTCCAGTAACAGGGCGCCCTGCCCTCCGGTCATTGCCAGGTAAACATTCGCCAGCAATTCCGAGTCAATCAGCGCGCCATGCACGTCGCGTTTGGTGGCATCTATTTCATAGCGTTTGCACAGGGCATCCAGGCTATTGCGCTGCCCAGGATGCAGTTCGCGCGCCAGCTCCAGCGTATCCAGCACCGAGGCATGGGCTTCTATCTTCGGCTGCGGGTACTGAATCAGGCCCAGTTCGTATTCCAGGAAGCCGACGTCAAAGGCAGCGTTATGAATAATCAGCTGGGCGCCGGCAATGAATTCGAGAAACTCATCGACGATCTCGTGAAATCGCGGCTGATTCTCGAGCGATGCGCGGCTAATGCCATGCACCCGCTCGGCACCTTCGTCAATATCCCGGTCGGGGTTCAGAAAACGGTGGTACTCGCGCCCCGTCAGCCGTCGATTGACGAGTTCAACACCGCCGATCTCGATGATCCGGTGCCCCTGCGCGGTTGACAGGCCCGTGGTCTCCGTATCAAGGACAACCTGCCTCATAGCTCGTCTATGCCTCGATTCGCCAGGGCATCGGCCATTTCATTGCCCGGGTTACCCGAATGCCCTTTGACCCAGACCCAATGGATCGCATGGCGCTGGACAGCTTCGTCGAGCGCCATCCAAAGATCCTGATTTTTAACCGGTTTTTTCGCTGCCGTACGCCATCCGCGGCGCTTCCAGTTAGGCATCCACTGATTGACGCCGTCCATCACGTATTTCGAGTCGGTGTGCAGCACAACGTTCTGCTGAGACTTGAGTGCATTCAGCCCTTCGATTGCGGCCGTCAGCTCCATGCGGTTGTTCGTGGTCTCGGGTTCCCCGCCATGCAGCGTCTTCTGCCGTTCACCGGCCACGATCAATACCCCCCAGCCTCCCGGACCCGGGTTGCCGCGACAGGCGCCATCGGTATAGATCTCAATGTTTTTGCTCAAAGTGGATTCGTGAAATTCGAGTTGATGGTTCGGCCAGTCCCGCGACGACTTTGGGCTTCTTGCTCCAAACCGGGCGTACCGGCGTCAGGGTGCTGATGCGTTTCTGCGCCGAGAGCATATAGCAAGCCGACAATTCGGACCACCAGCGCTGGCCACGCTGTTCCCAGCGCGAGACAGATGCCTTGCGTGTGCCCGAAACGGGCCAGCGAAAAAAGTATCCCTTGTTGCTGAGAATGCGCATATCCAGCAGCCGAAGCCAGTCTTTCAGCCGCCTGTCCGACAGCAGGTCGTCAATCCCCGGCGGCATGCCCGCGCCCGGGATCAGTCTTCGCAAGCCCCACAGGCCGCCGGGCCGAAATCCCATGAGCAGCAGGTGTCCATCGGCACGCAGTACCCGGTGCACTTCGCGCAGCAACGCGTGCGGGCGCGCCGTATAGTCGAGGGTGTGCGGCAGGATGATTGAGTCGATTGAATCGCTGGCGATGGGCAGGCGATGGAACTCGCCGACCGCGTGGTTACTGGCCGGCTCCGCGGCAAGGGTCTCAGCCAGCAATACGGTGCGCTGGGTGCGTGCCGCACCAAGGAAACTGCGATTCTCACCCCAGTGGCCGAGCTGCAGGGTCTCTTCGCCGAAAATGCCGTCGAGGATTTCTTCGGCCAGGCGTTTTTCGAGGCCGACAAGTGCCTGCCCGAGCGGCGTTGTCAGCCACTGCTCCACTTCGTGATCTGTCCACTTGCACAACGCCATTCTGTCAGTAGGATACGCAGATGCCTGAAAAATTTGACCGATTATCGCAGAGATTTCACCGCCGCAGCGTGCTTTCGGGCGGCTTTTTTGCACTCGCTGTATCGCTGGCGGCCACCGCGCACGCGGAAATGCCGTCTTTTTTGACCGATGCAAATGATGCGCCGACACTGCGGCTCGTGTCGCCCATCGACGGCCTGGCACTCGACGACCTTGGCCCGCTCGAACAGTTAGCGCCGGTCGACCTGAGCGTTGATGTGCTCGAACGCCTGCGCCAGGACTTCTCGATTCCCTACACCGAGAACAATCGCATCAAGGCCGAACGCGACTGGTACGTACGGCACCCTGATTACCTGGCTCGAGTCCTGACGCGCGCGCAACGCTACATGCCGTACATCCGCGCCGAACTGGAGCGTCGCCAGTTGCCGGCGGAGCTGGCGCTTTTGCCCATCGTTGAAAGTGCTTACGATCCGTTTGCCTACTCGCACGGGCGTGCAGCGGGACTGTGGCAAATGATCCCCGGTACTGCCAAGCGTTTCGGTATCAAGCAGAATTGGTGGTACGACGGCCGGCGCGACATCGTCGACTCGACCCGTGCTGCGCTCGACTACCTCGAATACCTGTACAAACTGAATGACGGAGACTGGCTGCACGCTGTCGCCTCCTACAATTCCGGTGAAGGCAATGTCAGGAAAGCCGTCCGGCGTAACAAGGCGGCGGGCAAACCAACCGATTTCTGGAATCTCAAAGTACCTCGGGAGACCGCCTCCTATGTACCGAAGTTGCTCGCACTGGTGGATATTGTGCGCGAGCCCGAAAAATACCAACTGCAACTGCCCGTGGTACCCGACACGGTACAGTTTGTAGTGACCGACACCCAGACCCAGATCGACCTTGCGCTTGCCGCTGAAATTGCAGGTGTGGATGTCGACACTGTGTACGCCTACAACCCGGGCTATAACCGTTGGGCAACCGACCCCAGCGGCCCGCATACGCTGGTCATGCCGGCCGACGTTGCCGACCTGTTTAGCTCCACTCTCGCGACTGTGCCCGAGAATGAACGTATTCGCTGGAAGCGGCACAAGATTGGCAACGGCGAGACAATTTCCGAGATCGCAGAGCACTACCACACGACCATCGCGGCCGTGCGGGAAGCGAATAACCTGCGCGGTAATACAATTCGTGCGGGCCAGCACCTGATGATCCCGGTGTCGTCAAAGCCCCTGACGGCTTATAGCCAGAGCGCCGATGCCCGGTTGGAGAAAACCCAGAATCGGGCACGCGCGGGCAACCGCATCGACCACGTTGTGGCCAGCGGTGAAAGTTTCTGGACTATTAGCCGGCGCTACAAAGTCACCACCCGGCAACTGGCTGCCTGGAACGGAATGGCGCCCGGTGACACGCTGTCTGTGGGCAAGAAGCTCGTCGTCTGGACCGATGCGGCGACCGTCGCAGGGGCCACGGTCGCACGTACTGCCCCCACGTCGGCGCATGGCAGCACAACGCGCAAGCTCAACTACACGGTGCGCAACGGCGACTCCCTGTACGTCATCGCGCAAAAATTCAGGGTCACGATCGGGCAAATTGCGCGCTGGAACAATATCGACACGGGCAAGATCCTGCGTCCCGGGCAAAAACTCACTATGTATGTCGATGTGACGCGCCAAAGCTCCTGAGCAACGCTCAGCCGCTTGCGGCTGCATGGCACATCAGGGGCTTTAGCCGCATGGCACGCCCGTGCATTTCCGGTAAACTTACGCACTTTCACGCACACACAGGAAGTAACTCATGGGGTTCATGGCCGGTAAGCGGGCGCTCATCGTCGGCGTTGCAAGCGATCGCTCGATCGCAACAGGTATTGCGGAAGCCTTTGCGCGTGAAGGCGCTGAAATCGCGTTTACTTATCAGAACGACAAGCTCAAGGGCCGCGTCGTAAAACTGGCTGAACGACTCGGCCAGAATCCGGAGCTCTGCTTCCCCTGCGATGTGGGTGACGATGACGAAATTGCGGCCGTGTTTACAGAACTCGGCAAGCATTGGGACGGCCTGGATGTGCTGGTGCATTCAGTCGGTTTTGCGCCGCGCGATCAGCTCGATGGCGAGTACGTCGATGCGGTAACGCGTGAAGGCTTCAAGATTGCGCACGATATTTCGAGCTACAGCCTGGCGGCTCTCGCCAAGGCCGCACTGCCGATGATGGAAGGCCGTAACTCGTCCATTCTGACGCTCACCTACTACGGCGCCGTCAAAGTTGTTCCGAACTACAATGTCATGGGTCTTGCCAAAGCCAGCCTTGAAGCCAACGTGCGTTTCCTGGCGGCCGATCTCGGTCCGCGCGGTATCAGGGTCAACGGAATATCAGCGGGTGCGATCAAGACCCTGGCGGCGGCTGGTATAGCCGGATTCCGCAAGATGTTGACACACTTCGACAAGGTCGCTCCCCTGCGCCGCTGCGTCACGATTGACGACGTTGGCAATACGGCTGCGTTCCTATGCTCCGACCTTGCGTCAGGCATCACCGGCGAAATCACCTACGTCGACGGTGGTTTCAATATTATCGGTATGCATATCGAAGACGACGAGTCGTAGCGGGTACACACGCCGCCACTCTCAAGGCAATATTGAGCGATACAATCGCTCGTAAGCATCGGCCATCCTGGTGGCGCTGTAGCTTGCCGCCCGTGCCCGGTTGGCAAGGTGCATGGCATCCACTTCGGGCGAGCGCTTGGCGAGCCGTTCGATGCCCGCGAACAACTGGTCGGCGGCTTCGGGATCTATGAGAATTCCGTTAACGCCGTCTTCCACCACCTCAGGTATGCCGCCGACTCGCGTTGCGACGATCG
>JAUHZT010000114.1 GCA_030425905.1 Gammaproteobacteria bacterium | reverse complement strand
TCGAGAATGGACTCCTCGGAGCGGTTCTGAATTATCCGGCCTTCGTGTTCGGTGATAGAACAAAACGTACAACCGCCGAAACAGCCACGCATGATATTCACCGAAAAACGAATCATTTCATAAGCCGGAATACGTGCATCGCCGTACGAAGTGTGCGGCACACGCGTGAACGGCATACTGAAGACGTAGTCCATTTCTGCAGTGGTCAACGGCAATGCCGGCGGGTTCAACCACAGGTCGTGCTCCCCATGAGCCTGCACCAGCGCCCGCGCATTGCCCGGATTGGTCTCAAGGTGCAAAACGCGATTGGCATGTGCATACAGAACGGCGTCGTTGCGCACCTTCTCAAATGACGGCAGCCGGATTACTGTGCGCTCGCGGTTGCGACGGGCGTCGGGCACGAAGCGCAATACATTGTCATCGCTCTTCGGGCCCTCTTCCTGCTGAGTTGCGCAGGCTTTGCTTTCCTGGGTATTCACGTAGGGGCTGACTATCTGATCGACGCGGCCGGGGCGATCGATACGCGTCGAATCTATTTCCCACCAACCCTCGGGCTTGTCCCTACGGATAAAAGCAGTACCACGCACGTCGGTAATGTCTTCAACCGGTTCGCCGCGTGCGATGCGGTGCGACAACTCGACGATGGCCCGTTCAGCGTTGCCGAAGACAAGCATGTCGGCGCTGGCGTCGTGCAGGATTGAATGACGCACGCTGCCCTGCCAATAATCAAAGTGTGCGATGCGCCGCAACGAGGCCTCGATACCACCGAGGATCACAGGCACGTCCTTGTAAGCTTCCTTGCAACGCTGCGAGTAAGCCAGTGAACAGCGGTCCGGGCGTTTGCCACCAACGCCACCGGGCGTGTAGGCATCATCATTTCGCACTTTCTTGTCGGCCGTGTAGCGGTTGATCATCGAGTCCATGTTGCCGGCCGCGACACCAAAATAGAGATTGGGTTTGCCAAGCTGCTCGAACGCATCCTTCGACCGCCAATCAGGCTGCGCAATGATGCCTACGCGGAAGCCGTTCGCCTCCAGCAGTCGGCCGATAATGGCCATGCCGAAGGAAGGATGATCGACATAGGCATCGCCGGTGACGATGATTATGTCGCAGGAATCCCAGCCCAGCGCATCCATTTCCGCACGCGACATGGGCAATTCCGGAGCGGTACCGAAGCATTCAGCCCAGTATTTGTTATGGCTGTAGAGTGGTGTGGCAGGTGCAGGCATGGGACAGAATCGGGGAAAAGGCGGTTAATGATACCCGCTTCGGGGGCTGAGGGCTGAAAGTGAATGAAAAACGGCAGGAAAAGCCGATGGATTGAGGCTTGACCGGGGCTGGGCAGGTACCCCGTTGACAAGGCAGAGGCCGCACTCCGCCGGGATGCAGCGCTGCGACAGTCTGACGCGGCGGGATAAAATTGCTGATAAATGAGTCCAATCGACAGGCGCAGGCAACCCGAGGCAAAGGAACATGAACCCCAGCGGACAAGGCGCTCCGGCAAAACCATTGCTACGGGCATTCGCAACGCTAGTCCTGATCGTCTCGGCTTTGGCCCAGAGCGCGCACGCACACGATCTTTCAACTTTTGACACGGGCCACGACAATCAACTAGGCCTGATTTTTTCGCCCGACGGCTCGACGGCATTCTGGGTAGCCTGGAACGGTAACTGGGGTAGCAGCAAGCCATCTTACAAAATCATCTACACGTCGCAACGCCAACACGACGGCTGGAGTGCACCGGCGCCAGCCGACTTTTCGGGTGAGTACTCCGATGACGACCCGTTCATCTCGCCTGACGGACGATGGCTTTACTTCACATCCGACCGGCCATCCAGTGACGTCGATGAGTCACGCGACACCAACATCTGGCGCTTCAGCCTGATCGAGAGAAACCAGCCGCAATACCTTTCTGTAAACTCAAAGGCCGAGGAGTACTCGCCGGTCGCCACAGCGTCGGGCAACCTGTACTTCGCATCGGACCGGGACGGTGGCCGAGGCCAGGGTGATCTTTACAAGGCGTCGGCGGCGGGAACAGACTTTCGGGCACCGCAAGCTTTGGGTCCCGCTTTCAACACCCCTGCCGGAGAATGGAATCTGTGGGTCTCGGCGGATGAACGTGAAATTATTTTCGAAGCGTCGTCACGCTCGACGAATGTCTCGGTTTCAGGCGACCTGTACTACAGTTGGCTCACTCCAGCCGGCTGGACGCAGGCGACACCCATAGCCGCGGCGAACACCAAACACAGTGACCTCATGCCGCGGCTGCACCCCGATGGCAAGACGCTCTATTACACACAAGCCCCTATCGGTGCGCATGCGCGGGTCGTCACTGCCGAATGGGCGCCGATTCGTGCGCAATTGCGAGCCAACTATGCGCCGCAGCTGTTGGTCGCAAACAGGTCATCTCATGAGATCACACGGCTGGACCTGGCACGTGGTGAGATCGTGGCGCGCACCGCTACTGGCGCGGGACCACATCTTTTGTCGAACGTTAGCGAAGGACGCGTGCTTGCAACAGGCTACGGGGAATTTCCACGCCCGCATGTTGCAGCGGTTGCTCATCGTCCTCCTTTCGTCGAAGCACTGAATTCCCGATTGACTGTTATCAGCACAGCCGACGGGGCTGTGCTTCTGGACACTGTTATTAAGGGCTGTGCCAAGCCGCATGCGAGCTGGCTACTGGGGCAGCGCGGGTACGTCACTTGTGAGATGGAGAAGCAGGTGCTCGTCGTCGATCTGGAAAGCGGGCAGGTCGTTGATCGGTTCGACACCCGGCAGGACGGCTCGCATGTCCTCAGCTACGAACCTGAAACCCGAACGCTCGGGGTCGCCAACACCGGCTCGGGGTCGATCACGTTAATCAGTCTCGACGATGGCGCGACCGAGATTGTGCGCCTGGCAGCCGGCAGCGAGGCAACGCTGGCGGTCGGTGACGATATTTGGGTTGCCAATGCAACCGACGGTTCACTTTCAGTTGTCGACCCGCGCAGCGCGACCATGACAAAGCAACTCAACTCAATCTGCAGCTTTCCTATCGCCCTGAGCCTGGACACACAGAATCATGTCTGGCTTGCGTGTTTCGGCTCCTCCGAACTCGTCTCTGTCGACCGCGACAGCTTCGCCGTTCAGCGCCGCATCAGGCTTGACGACCAGCCGCTTAATCTCCTGGTTCATCCGACGCGCCAATTGGCGTATGCCTCGTTGCCGAGGCAAAATGCCGTCGCCGAGATAAGCCTGGATACCGGCCTGGAACTTCGGCGCATCAACGTGGGCATTGAACCCGATGGTCTGCGTTGGGCGGCACCGAGCCCCTGACGCGCCGCACCGGATACGACGCCGCCGTACTTGATCTGGATCAATGCACGCTCGCAAGGAGCACTGCATTCTGCCCCGCATGACGACCACACCCGTTTTCGATGCCGAGCTACTGCGCCGGCATCCTCAATACGGGCCGCGCTACACCTCGTACCCCACGGCCCCGCAATTTCACGAGGCCTTCGGCGAGCGTGAGCTCCGCCTGCATGCTGAACGCAGCAACGCAGACCTGATCCCCCGGCCCATCTCGCTCTATGTGCACGTACCCTACTGCTTCAGCCCGTGCTTCTACTGCGGCTGTAATCGCATCATCACGCGCGACCTGCAAAAGGGCGAGTTCTACCTTGAGCGACTGCTCCGTGAAATCTCAATGGTGGCACCCTTGTTTGCACGGGACCGGGAGGTCATGCAGGTGCATTTTGGCGGCGGCACGCCCAACTTTCTGAGCCCGACGCAACTAGGCCAGATTCTCGACAGCATGGGCCGCCACTTTCATTTCAGTGACTCGCCAACGCGCGACTTCTCTATCGAGATCGACCCGCGCCATGTCTCTCCCGGCGATATTGCGAAACTCGCGCAACTGGGCCTTAACCGTGCCAGCCTTGGCGTGCAGGACTTCAATCCTGACGTGCAACAGGCGGTGAATCGCGTGCAGAGCATTGAGCAGACACTGGCCGTGATCGATGCCTGTCATGACAGTGGCATGCGTTCGGTCAACGTCGACCTGATCTACGGTTTGCCGCAGCAAACGCTCGAAGGCTTTGCGGAAACGCTCGCCACGATTATCAAAGCGCAGCCAGGCCGTCTTGCCATCTACGGGTATGCGCACATGCCCAGCCTGTTCAGGGCACAAAAGCAGATCAGCGAAGAACAGTTGCCGGATACCGAGATGCGTCTGGCCCTGCTCGCCCTCGCTGTCGAGCGCCTGACGGGCGCGGGGTACCAGTACATCGGCATGGATCACTTTGCACTGCCCGATGACGACCTTGCGATTGCCCAGACCGCAGGCAGCCTGCAGCGTAACTTCATGGGCTACACGACCCATGCGGCCTGCGATCTTGTCGGCCTTGGTGTGAGCGCCATCAGCCATATCGATGAGAGCTACAGCCAGAACCCACGAGACCTCGCAGGCTGGGAGGTCGCACTCGACGAAGGCCGGCTGCCAGTCTTTCGCGGCATGTCATTGGACTTCGACGATACCCTGCGGGCCGACATTATCCAGCAACTCATGTGCCAGGCTGAGATCGATATTGAGGAGATCGAACGGCGCTACGAGATCGACTTCAATAGCTACTTTAGCGGTGCTCGCGAGAGACTGGCCAAGCTTGTCGAGGATGGCCTGGTAGAGATAACGGCAACGCACATTGTAGCGACCTCGAAAGGCCGCTACCTGTTGCGTATAATCGCGATGTGTTTCGACAACTACCTGACAAGCCCCAACAGTCACGGCGACTCGCCGCGCTTTTCGAAAGCCGTCTGACCGGTCCCGCCTCCAGCCTGTCGCCGGGCATTGCTCATTGAGCAGCTATACCCCTTCCTCGCGCGCCGCAAGGGTTGCCGCCAACGATGGCGACGACCTGCATTTCTGCAGCACCTGTACGTTCTCAAGCGTATGCAGCGAACGTGGTTACGACAAGTCGCGGCTACGCGACCTGCATGTTCTGGTCGAGCATATCGGTCCGTTCCGCGAAGGGCAGCACATTTTTCGGGAGGGCGATCGCTTTAACTCAATTGCCGGCGTTCGTGCCGGAACGGTCAAGACATACATCACTGACCGCAACGGTCGCGAACAGGTCCTCGGCTTCTTTTTGCCGGGCGAAGTCATTGGGCTGAATGCCATTTCGCAGTCGCGCTACCCATGCAATGCCATCGCACTGGACGAAGTACTGCTGTGTAATTTTTCGTTCAGCAAAATGAGCGAGCTTGCGGCGAGCATGCCCGGGCTGCAGCAGCAACTGTTCCGGTTGATGAGTGAGGATATTGGCAAGGCTACCCTGCTCGCCGGCGATCATACGGCGGACGAACGAATGGCCGCTTTTCTCATCCTGATGTCGCGCCGCTATGCATCCCCTGACATGCCGGCCCGCCGCTTCCGGCTGACGATGCCACGTACAGACATCGCAAATTTTCTGCGACTTGCCGCGGAAACTGTCAGCCGAATTTTAAAGCGGTTCCAAACGGACGGCCTGGTCAGAGTGGAGCGCCGCGATGTCGAGCTGCTGGATACTACTCGGCTGATGGAAATCGCAAGCAACGTGCTACGAAACTGACAAACGTTTGAGTCTTGTTTCTGTTACGCGTTGGCCGCAACGCTATTCAATCAGTTCCGCCAAATCCGGAAATTTTGCATAGCCGCGACACAAATCAGTTGCCCGACGCAGCGTTGTCCGGGCCTTGTCCAGCTCACGGCGCTCAAGGTAGGTCTGGGCCATGCGTCGCAGCCCGCTGGCTGACACGAGCTCCCCGGCAATCTCATCGATCTCATCATCTATCGCCTGCAGAACCGATGCCGGCACAGCATCGGGGTCGAGTTTTGCCAGCATTGTGTAGTAGTAGGCTCGCGCAGCCTGGTCAGCAACCGGCGCGGTGCCGCGCAGGTAGTCTCGTTCAGCAATCTGCGCTGCGCGAACGTACGCGGCAATCGACTTTTTCTTCTCGCCGGTTTGACGGTACGAATCTGCCAGGTTGCCCCACATCTCGTGAATTTCCGGATTGCCATTCGATACGCTGTCAATCGCCTTCTGTCGCAGTTCTGCTGAGGCCGAGAAATCCCTGAGGAAGTAATGTGCCTG
Source organism: Gammaproteobacteria bacterium (assembly GCA_030425905.1). Lineage (GTDB taxonomy): Bacteria > Pseudomonadota > Gammaproteobacteria > Steroidobacterales > Woeseiaceae > UBA1847. The sequence goes on along the minus strand of JAUHZT010000114.1, from coordinate 4,324 downwards.
ACCGAGAAACTCGTCACCGACGTATGAGCCCGGGTTCAGGTCGCGAGCGCGCGCGTAGGCCTCCCTGGCACTTTCCAACTCGCCATCACAAAGATAGAAGCTACCGAGATTGGCGAGTACGTATTCGTTCTCATCCCGAGACCGCGCCTCTTCGCTCGCCTTAATGGCAGCCCTGACGTTACCGTCGAACCACTCCATCGTGGCAAGAAAGAAAAGCGGCTTCCACACATAGGGGTCAAGTTCAGCGGCGCGCACTGCGCTGCCCTTGGCCGCAAGCAGGTGAGCGTGATCACCGCTTTCGCGGTAGGCCTCAAGCTGACTTGCCGCGAGCCCGGCAAGGGCCGACGAATCTTTCGGATGTTCCACTGCAACCTGTTCGTACAACGCGATAGCCTCTTCCTTGCGACCCGTGCGTTGCAGAAAGTGCGCATGCGCGACCGCGACAACGCGATCATCCCTGTCAAGCTGCACCGCCTGGCCACATGCAAGCGATGCATCCTTTAGCGCGTGCTCCTCGCTGTCCATCCAGTGCTCTTCCAGCAAGGTCTGGCAAAGCCCTGCATGCGCCCTTGCATAGTTAGCGTCCTGCCGCAACGCCGCTTCGAACCGGCTTTGGGCACGCTTGATATTGAGTTCGTTCGAGGGTGCCTCGAGGTAGCGTTCACCCTCCAGGTAGTCATCCTGAACCGGCGCCAGTGGAAAATGCGTAACGGCACTCTCTGGCACCGGCATGCCAACGGCACGCCGAACCGCAAGCGCGGCATCAGCCGCGATGCTGGCGAGCGCCTCTGGAAATGCTACCGTCGGGGTGCTGTCTGCCCACACCTGTTGCCTTACGCCCGCCCTGAACAGATAGACCCTGACCGCGGTCAGGCGTCCGACCTGTTTGATGTCACCGTCAACGACGACCTCGGTTCGCAGTTGCGTCGCCACCTCTGCCGGGTTGCGTGAGCGCGCAAAAGTATCAGCTGTTGGTCGGGCCACGTTGAAGTGATCATCCAATACCTTACGTAGCGAATTGCTGAAAGCGCTGTTCGCGTCGCCAACGAAAGGAATGACGCCTAGCGTTGGTGTTCCCATGTCCAGCGCAACGGGCGCTTTAACTGCGGGTGGCTCTGCGCCCGGATCCGGCGCCTCTGCCGGCGCGAACCACCAGCGAACTCCGAGAACGCCTGCCAACAGCACCACGGCCGCTATGCCTGCGAAGAGAACGCGGCTTTGCGCAGGGTCACTGTCGCCGTTATCCGGACTGCCCATGTCTTCTTCGTCAGCGGTCTTGTACAAGGAGCACGCATCGACACCCAATGCTCGCGCGACCCGCTCAATGGTTGTGGGGTCGACCGGTAGCTCTCGAAATACCCTGTTAACAACATCCTTCGGCGCCGCATCAAGACCCTCAATATCGGCAATGCGCTCCGCCAGCGCCACCTGGGTTTTTAGCCCAGCCGCCGTCAGGGCATGCGCCAATCGGGCTCGCGAGGCGCGAACACCACGGTTTCTTTGCCCGTTTCGAGAAGGATCCATAGCGGCAAATCTTATCGCACTCAAGGATTCTGGCGCTAATTTGCGTTAAGTGCCGTTAGCTGTCGATGACTGAGCTACGGCATGAGCCTATGTTTCCAACTCCTAAGGAGGCGAAAGATGCGAGTTCGAGCCGAACTGGTCCTGCTGCTCAGTGCCTTTGCACTTACAGGCTGCACTGACAGTATTGCCGGCACCTACACAGACCCGGCAGGCGTCGCCAAGTACGCGTTTAGCGCTAATGGCAACGTAAGAATCTTTGTCCTCGGCGCCGAAGTTGACGCCGAGTATCGGCTCGACGATGACAAGGTTCTGATAAGCAGTGCGCAAGGCACTGTTGTTCTTACCCGGCGAGACGATCGTCTCTACGGACCAATGGGACTCGAACTCGTTAGAGAAAAGACTGATCCACAGGGAGACTAGCAATGGCACTCGTAAAAATTTCAGGGCTGGTGGGCAATTTTCGCGAAGACACGAAAGTAACCAGCGTACAGGCGTATAACACCGGGCGCGCCCGGGTTGATACCAAGAAACAGGTCTACTTTCGGGTCGGGAACCGACCAGTCACGATGAAGGATATCGAAGGCATCGAGCTGACTGACGGCGACCAGGCCACGGTTGTCGGTCAAGATACGCGCGGGGGTCTGAAGGCCATCCTGATTCGTAATGACACGATAGACATGATCTACGGCTACAGCACGGCATACCTCTTGATGTGGGCCATCATTCTCACGGTCATTGGTGTTGCAACGGTCGGCATCCTGATTGGTTTTATCGTACTGCCCTTGGCTGCGTTCCTCTTCTACAAGGCATACCAGCACAAGCAGGCCTACCAGTTGATGCAAGACATAAGAGGATGAGCTCAGTGATGACGAACCCCTTCAGAAAAGTAGCGCTTGCCCTGTTTGCCCGCGGCGCGCTATTCACCTTGATCGGGCTTTACTTGCTGATCAAGCTCATTCCCGCATTGGTTGATCTCAAGACCGGCATCGACCTGGCGGGCGGGGTCATCGGCATTGCGCTGCTGGGATTCGGAATACGGGACATTTTCGGTGCTCTGCAGCGCTATACACCGCTGCGCACCGAGCGGCTCGATTTCTTTGGCATCGGCCGTGCATACCCGCCGAAGTACTCGGAAGATTCATTGCCACTGGACCTGATGAACTCGGATGCCAACCCGAATGAGCAACATCAAGGGAACCCCGGCGAATGGATGGCGCGAATTAATCCAAAGTTCGCGTACATCCCGCTACCGTACAAGACCATACTCCGCACCGCGCTGGTGGCAACCGTGCTCGGCATCACGTCTCTCATCGGCTATTTGTTCCTACGCGTTGCGCTCGCTGGCGATGCTGAAGTTTCTCACCTGGGCGAGATACTTGGCTGGTACCAGTCGATGGTCTTCCTCGTGGGCTACCTCTTCTGGTTATCGATCAGCCGCCATGGTTTCAGAAACGTCTACAAGTACGAACGCAGCCTTATTCCCGGGAAAATGGTCGCTTTTTTCGTTGGACTCGTTGCATTCTCCGTGCTCGCGTCGCTGGTTATGGCAAACGTGGAAGAGGGCTCCTTAACTGCTCCAAACCTGGGGTGGCTGCCAGCCATCATCTGGGCAGGATCGCTGTCAACGATTGTCGTGTGTGCCCTGCTTGTCTTCCTGCGCAGCAAGCGAGCCCCGGAACGCTATGCCGTTTTTCGCAATGAAGAATTCTTTACCGTCAGCATGCACCCCTCGGACATTATCAACAGCATCAAGTCCTATACGGGCCGCATCAGTGGCGGCACCTATATGCACGTTGGTAGCTGGAAGCCGAAATTCCAGGAGCACACGGCGGTGTCGGCCGGCGAATTCGAGGCAGACCTGCACGCTGAGTCAGCCATTAAACTGAATGAGAACGCTGGCCAGACCAGCGAAGCGAATGTCGGCAACCTGGTTGCGGTCGCCGGGATTTTACTCGGCGCCGTGGCGGGCATCCTGCTGTGGCGAAGCACCAGCGCTATTACGAGTGCCCCGGCTGGCACATTGCTACCACTGACAACACCCATTGCGCTGTTTATCTTCGGCAACCTCCTGCACCGCCTTGGCAGCATTGCCATTGCCGAGCTTGAATGGACATCCGTTGCCAGCTACACGCACATGGACGGTACCTTTCAGTCGCAGGGTGGCCTGGCCCTGATGCAGGCGGGCGACCACGCGGTGAAAGGTTCTGTGCTTACAAGCGCAAGTGTTCAACCCCACTGCGCCTATATCACGAGCATAGGCTACCTTGATCCGCGCATGGCGAAAGAAAAGATCATACGAAGCATTGATCGCGTCGAGCCCGCCGAGGCGATTGCGAACGAACTGATCGAGTTTATTCGCAGCCAGGCCAACCGGATGGCGACAACGGGCACGCCCGCGGCGCCCGCCAAACTGCCCCAGATTGGCGAACCGCAGCCGGTTGATGACGAATGAATACCTCGGCCGGCTGGTATTTAGCCTGGGCCGGTGAACGCGAGCCACAAGATTCATGCAACTAAAACCCTCTGGCTGGCATCTAAGTGAGTACAAAGCCTAAGGGAGCGATGCCGCACGGCACCGGAAATTATCATGAGAACGAATCTATCAGGAGCAGCGGCCGCCGCTGCTCTCGCCGGACTGCTGGTTTGCGGCTCAAGTTCAGCCGCATCGCAAGTACCCGAACCTTTTCAGGGATCTGACGAAGATTCCAAATACGCGATCAGCTATGAAAATCTGAACACGTTGCTGGATGCCGTCGTTATTGATATCGGCCGTTCAAATCGAGAGAAAGCACCTCGTGAG
>JAUHZT010000113.1 GCA_030425905.1 Gammaproteobacteria bacterium | reverse complement strand
GTACCGCGGTTCGGATATCCCCGAGCTTGTCGGGCGTTATGTTTTTGCCGACTACGTTCGTGGCAAGATTTTCGCGTCGGTCGACAATGGCGATGGCACTTACGATTTCGAGACACTGCGTGACACGAGCGACTTCATTTCAACCTTTGCCGTCGAACCCGACGGTGAGTTGCTGTACTTCGCTTACAGTGCCGGACGTATCCGCCGGATTATTCGGTCCGGTGGCAGTGCATCCAACCCGATCGAGGACAATCTCTCCGACACAGGTTGCGTGAACCCCGCGGACCCGACGGAACCCGCAAGCGGGCTGATACCTTATGACGTTAACGTACCGTTCTGGTCTGACGATGCGGGCAAGGAACGCTGGTACGCAATTCCTGATGGCACCAGCATCGACGTAGACGGCGATGGCGACTGGTTGTTCCCGAATGGCACGGTGTTGGTGAAGAACTTCAAGCTCAACAACCAGCTTGTCGAGACGCGCCTGTTCATGCGCCATACCAACGGCGAGTGGGGTGGCTACACCTACGAATGGAACGCCGGCCAGACAGATGCTACCCGGGTGGTTGGCGGCAAGACCAAGAACGTGAACGGGCAGGACTGGATCTTCCCGAGTGAGTCGGAGTGTATGCAGTGCCACACGTCCGCGGCGAACTACAGCCTCGGACTCGAGCATGGCCAGCTCAACGGCGATACGACCTATCCGGCAACCGGCCGCACGGCCAACCAGCTCATTACCGCCGACTTTATCGATATGTTGACGAGCCCGCTCAGCGACACGCCGGCGAACCTGCCGAAGTTCCCGGACCCGACCGATACGAACGAGTCGCTCGAAGACCGGGCGCGCTCTTACCTGCACAGCAACTGTGCGGGCTGTCATCGGAGCGGTGGGCCAACACCGTCGAACATGGATCTGCGCTTTGACGTGGCACTCAGCAGCACCAATACCTGCAACGTGGACCCGACGTCGGGCGATCTCGGCATATCCAACGCGAAGCTGATAGCGCCTGGTGCGCCAAGCCGCTCGCTGATTATCGAGCGCGCCAGTCGCCGGGACTCCCACGGCATGCCGCCGCTCGGCAGCAATATCGTGGATACGACCGGCGTGACGTTGCTGACGAACTGGGTTAACTCGCTCGGTAGCTGCCCGTAGCGCGCAGGCAAGAGTGACGTGAGGCGCCGTGATTCTGCTAGAATCCGGCGCCTTTCTTCTTACACAGGCTTGTTATGACCGTCCGTACCCGTTTTGCTCCCAGCCCGACCGGCGTGCTGCATATCGGCAGCGTTCGCACGGCGTTGTTTTGCTGGCTGTACGCCCGCCACTGCAAGGGTGACTTCATCCTGCGTATCGAAGATACGGACCGTGAGCGCTCCACTGAGGAGAACGTGGAAGCCATTCTCGACGGCATGCAATGGCTCGGACTGGATGCGGACGAAGGGCCGATTTTCCAGACGCATCGCTTCGACCGTTACAAGCAGGTGGCCGACGAATGGCTGGCCGCAGGCAAGGCTTATCACTGCTATTGCAGCAAGGAAGAGCTTGAGGAACTGCGCGCGGGCCAGATGGAGCGGGGCGAGAAGGCCCGTTACGACGGTCGCTGCCGTGACAGGACGGAGCCGCGCGAGGGCGTGACACCGGTGGTGCGGTTCAAGAACCCGCTGGACGGCGAGGTTGTTATTAACGATCTCGTACGGGGACGGGTGGTGTTCCAGAACAGCGAACTCGATGACCTGATCATCGTACGTTCCGATGGCGCGCCTACCTACAACTTCACCGTGGTTATCGATGACCACGACATGCGCATCAGCCACGTGATTCGTGGCGACGATCACCTGAACAACGCGCCGCGCCAGATGAACATGCTGGACGCACTCGGGGCTGCGCCGCCGGCTTACGCGCATCTGCCGATGATCCTCGGCCCCGATGGCGCGAAGCTGTCGAAACGGCACGGGGCAGTGGACGTGCGCGAGTACCGGACGCAAGGTTACCTGCCAGAGGCATTGCTGAACTACATGGTGCGGCTCGGCTGGTCGCACGGGGACCAGGAGGTATTCAGCCTCGAGGAGATGATCGCGCTGTTTGATATTGCAGACGTTAACCAGTCGGCATCCTCATTTAACCCGGAAAAGCTGCAATGGCTGAATCAGCAGCACATCATCGCCAAACCGGCAGATGAGCTGGGCGAAGCGCTGGTGCCGTTCCTGCACGCGGCCGGCCTGAACCCGGCCGAGGGGCCCGCCCCGGCAGCGGTTGCCGACGGTTTTCGCGAGCGCGCCGAGACCCTGGCCCAGATGGCCGAGAGTGCCCGCTACTGCTTCGAAGACTTCGAGGCGTTTGATGAGAAGGCGGCAAAGAAAAACCTCAGACCGGTCATCCTGGAGCCCCTGGTGAAAGCCAGAGATGAGCTGGAGTCGCTGCAGCACTGGGTTGCAGAGGACATCAGCGCAACGATCGAGGCTGTGGCGGCGAGTTTCGAGATCAATATGGGCAAACTGGGGCAGCCGATTCGGGTTGCGGTGACCGGTGGCCCGGTATCGCCCCCTATCGATGTGACCCTGAGCCTGGTGGGCCGCGAGCGGACGCTGGCACGCCTGGCCCGGGCAATTGAATTTATCGAGGAAAGGGCGGCTGCAAATCCTTGATTCGACAACCAATGCTGGCGCAGGATCTCGCATCTTGACAGCCCCCGGCTGCATCCCTATAGTGCCTCGCTCCGCTGGGGCTATAGCTCAGCTGGGAGAGCGCTTGCATGGCATGCAAGAGGTCGGCGGTTCGATCCCGCCTAGCTCCACCAAGTACCATCGGAAATAGTTCTAAGTCCCCATCGTCTAGAGGCCTAGGACACTGCCCTTTCACGGCGGCAACAGGGGTTCGAATCCCCTTGGGGACGCCATACATAAAGAAAGACCCGCCTTGTGCGGGTCTTTTTATATGTGCGCCGCAAGGCGCTGCGAGGCAGACCCCGGGTTCGACAAAACGCGCCAGCGTTTTGGACGCCCGCAGGGCGCCCCGAAGGGGTGAGAATCGCCCCGAGGCGATTCGAATCAATCCCCTTGGGGACGCCATACATAAAGAAAGACCCGCCTTGTGCGGGTCCTATTATATGTGCGCCGCAAAGCGCTGCGAGGCAGCCCCCGGGTTCGACACAACGCGCCAGCGTACGCGAGCGGCCTCGACTGCCTGTGAAACCGGGACGCACTAGCAAAGGAAACTAGAATGTCAGCAATCAGACTACTCATCGTTGCAGCAGCGGTCGGCTTCTTCGTCGGGGTGGTGTTTATTTTTGTGCAACCCCTGTTTGGCATGTCGCCACTCACTCAGCGACATGCCGAAGCTTATATGAATCTGGGTTCAATGAGCGCGGGCACAGCATTCACCGTAGCCTGGGCTGTGCATTTATTCATTTCTGTTTGTTACGGGCTGGCGGTCGGCATTGCGCTGTTGCTTAGTCGAAACGCCATTCCGTTTATCATCCAGCTTGTGGTGTTTGCCTGGGTAACCACGGTAATTGCACCGCCGGCAAATGCATTGCTTGTACGGCTTATCGGCAGCAAGTCCCTACCTTCGCCAGAACAGTTACCGCCGCTCAATTTCCAGTTGGATGCGAAACTGCTTCTGCATATCCTGTTCTTCGCCGCGATTGCTGCTGCGCTTTGGGTGACATGTCGCGATCGACAGGTTTCAGACTGAGCGACAGCCGCATCGTGAGGTACTGATGCGGCTGCATAGCCGTCGGTGTTCGCCCGTTCTACAGGCGCTCTTAAGCTCCCTCAACCACCTGCATCAATGCACTCATGTTTTGAATGAAGCTGCCGAGCGATATGCCCAGAACCGGATTCTCGGCGATGTAGGGCGAGGTGTCGCTCGCATCACCGACGCGCGTCTGTGAAAAGTCACCCTCTGCAACGATGACACTGCTATCGCCGATGTAGGGATTCGAGACTGCGCACAACGGTGTTGGCCAGTAACCCTCGGCATTCAAGCCGCTGCCCCGGATACCTTATTACCGGCGCACAGATAGTCCTGCTGTACACGATTGATCACAAGCACCCGGTTGATACATGGCAACACGCAGCCATCGTGGTAGACCAGGGGGCATTTTGAGTTCCTGACAGCGGATGACTAATAACTGACTGGGCAGCCCGCAGGCGTCAATCAACATGCGGGCGTTACGCGACTGTTCCTGGTGGCCGCTATCAGGAGTTCATGAATATCCTTTTACGACGTTCATCGTAGACCGCGCGTTTAACGCACAAAGTAGAGTCCAGGCGGCATTAGCGATGAAAGACGGCTCGCATCCTGTCTTCCATGCGTTCAACGACAGTGCTATTGCAGTCGTAATTGTTCATGATGCGCCTGATGCCCTGATTCACAGCCGTTATGCCGCCGTTTCCGAGGTAGCGGTCCACCATTGAGGCCAGGAAATCGTTTGGCTTCATCGTGCCCACTTTGCGGAACGTGGTTTCAAACTCTTTGTTGACCTTGAACGATGAATTGATCGTGTAGCCTTCGCTTCTGGCTATTTCGACGCCAAGCAGATTCGTAGTCGTTACTGTAGGAACGGTTGTTGTAACGGTAAAGGATGCGGCATCCGTACGCAGACAGTGGCCATACATTTTTTGATAGTTCAGAAGATAGACGGCCATAGCTGGTTCGACGAGGCGGATCTGGTCTATTGCCAGTTCATAAATACCACTGAAAACGCCGCCGCCACCCATTTCGCGCATGGACTGCTTGAATCGCTCGCGGTATTGCTTGTCAATAGTGTCGATCGTTTGCAGGTCCCCGGCATACAGCGCATTCAGGTAAGTGGCGCCGGGATAGTCTGTAAATGGTGCCAGCTGCTTTTCTCTTACAGCCAGGGCTTGCTGGACGGGCGCGAATGCCGTGCTGTTCTGGTCTTCCGGCAAGACCGAGCTGGCCAGTAGATTTTGCATTGCAGCGACAGTGTTACTTCTTTGTAGCTGCGCCAGCAATTGCGGTTGCGCCTGTTGCAGCAAGGCTTGTCTGTCACGGGCAGCAGTAATGCGCAACTGCTCGAAGGCCCGGAGTGAGAGTAGCGCGCCATAGCGATTCTGGAGCTGCAGAAAATAATGGTTGAGGGCCGCCAGTCCGCCGAGGCCATCGCCAGCTTGCGCTTTCCTGGCCGGGTAGGTATGCATTTCTTTCTCCGCAAATTGCGCTGCCTGGCGGTCACGCTGCGCGGCGAAAATCCGGTTCACGCGATCTGCATTAGCCGACGAGAGATAGGCGCCCAGCTTCTTATTACTGCGCTGCGAGACAGCCAACAGGTTTGCTTGAACCTGCTCAGGTGACAGTTGCCTTGCCGCGTAGCGCTCGGCGGCAAGTACGGCATTGCTGTTGGCATACTCACGAATCTCTTGCCGGGCCGCTTCGGCAGCCTGGGCACTGACGACAAACTCGGCTTGTTGCTCAGCTACTGCTGCTCGCTGCGCCTGACGGCGCGCATCCAGTTCCTGTCTGCTCAAACTGGTGACTCGTGTGGGTGATTCCATCGCACCGGAATACCCGACTACGAAGCGCCGCTCAAAAAGAACAGCGGTTTCAATATCCTCAAAGCTTGGTTCTGTATTGCTCAGGAGCGCAGCAAGTTCTCTGGACATTTGCTCTGAACCGACGGCCGACTTTCGGTCTGCTACCTGGGCCGTAAAATCAAAAGCCCCTTCGGGCCATAGCACTTGAGTGAACAAACCGGCAATACTGGTCAGCTGTTTGAGTTCTTGCGCATTGTTCGGGTTTACACTGGCAACAGCATGCGCTTGCCAAACGCGTGCTGTATCACTCGCATAGGGAAAAATCTGCACGTCCACAGTGGAGCCACTTTGCTGTCGCAGCACTCGCAGAACGCCGCTGGCCGTCTTTGCGTTGTCGCCAATCGAGGCCAACTGTGCCCAGCAGGAACGCGCTACCTGGTTCTCCAGTTTGACAATGTCGCGAGTCGACATCTTGGCAAATGATTTGCCAAAAAAGGGTTTAAAGCGCTTGTCATCGAACAGTGCGAGGCTTGCGTACGCGCCTGCGTTACGCATCTGGTACGAGTATTGTTCATAGGCGAGGGGCTGGCTGATCCAGTTCTCGACATTGGCTTCACAGGCTGCGCGAGGGTCGACTTTGGGCCGGTACGACTTCGGCTTGGCTCGGGACAGGATATTCTTTATTTCACCTGCAAATTTCTTTCCCATGATAACCGGACCACAGTTTCCGCCTCGCGCCCACTGCGCTGATCCGGTCATGCGTTGCCCATCCGGTGAAACAATGCCCTTGATGAGGAGTTCCTGTTGGCGTCCCCCACCTGTACCAAAGACCATAGCCCCGATTTGTGCGTCATACTGCCCATTAATGCCCAGCTTTTTTTCATAAGGCTGGCGAAGAGACTTGAAAGTTGGGCCGATAATCGAACGCTCAAGTGAGCCGGTCACGGCATTGCTCGTCGTGTTTTGTATGTCTATCGTGAATTGAGTGGTATAGCCGTCGCACTGGAAGATGCCATCCCACTCGCCAGCGATCTGCGTCGACGCGGGAAATGGAGCGGCCTGCGCGACCGTGAGAGCTGACATTCCTGTAAAGATTGTCGCCGCCAACGCGCAGAAAGTATTCGATGTATGCATTGCTGCGTATCCCTGATACAAGTTGGAGTTGCACACAGTGATGTTCCGCGCGCTGAAATTTGCCACGACCAAAGTGCGTAGCTTACAAAGCCTCGTGGTGCAGCAACTGATAACAGACCAAGTCGTTGCAAGTAGTATTAGAAAAAGGAATTGTATATCAAGGTCGTGAATTAGCGCAGGGTTTGCGCCGCCTTGGATGCGAAGTCACTTGTAATTGGGTTGTAATCCGGGTGCAGACTGAGAGAAGTTGCGGATGCGACTATTTATTCGTCAGTTTTTTCCTCGGGCCAATCGACACTTCCCGAATGAGTAGTCGCACCCAAATGAGCTGAACCGACCAATGCAGCGTATTTCTCAAGTGCGCCACCCATTCGGGCAGGCGCAGACATTGCGCCTTCCGAGCGACGCTGCTCGAATTCGGCATCAGTCAGATCAACATCGACGCGACGCTGCGGAATATCAATAGTTACCACATCACCGTCGCGTAGCAATGACAAGGGACCGCCGACCGCCGCTTCGGGGCAGGCGTATCCAATGGACATGCCGCGCGAGGCGCCGGAAAAACGCCCGTCAGTAAGCAAAGCAATTTCTTCGCCAACGCCCTGGCCGTAAAGCAATGCCGTGACACCAAGCATTTCTCGCATACCGGGCCCGCCGCGTGGCCCTTCATTACGAATCACAATGACGGTACCCGGCGCATAATCTCGAGTAGCGACCGCCGTTGCACACTCTTCTTCGGACTCGAACACACGTGCGGGACCAATGAAGGTCTGGCGGCTAAGGCCGGCAACTTTAAGAATCGCGCCGTCGGGACAAAGATTGCCTTTCAGTACAACAAGCCCACCACTTGGCGAGATCGCGTCTACAAGAGGGCGAATTACCTCACCATCCGGTTGCCCTGCGTCCGCGAGCGAAGTCTCAAGCCTATCGCCGGTAGCCGTCAGGCAGTCACCGTGCAGGAAGTCTCCCTCAAGCAGTGCCTTGAGCAGTACGCGCAGGCCGCCAGCACGGTGCACGTCGACGGCCAGGTATTTGCCGCCGGGTTTCAGGTCGGCAATTAGCGGGGTGCGTTCGAAGACCGCAGCGACGTCGTCGAAACTGAACTCAATACCTGCTTCATGTGCAATCGCCGGGAGGTGCAGTGCCGCGTTTGTGGAACCGCCAGTTGCCGCGACGACAGCGACGGCATTTTCCAGGCTGCGGCGAGTTACCAACTCGCGCGGCAACGGTCCTCCAGCATGCAGCATCCGCACGACCTCACTACCGGCACGTGACGCGATGTCCCTGCGTTGCGGATCGGCAGCGGGTGCAGTTGCGCTACCGGGCAGTGCAAGCCCGAGTGTCTCAGCAACCATGGCCATAGTATTTGCAGTGAACTGTCCCGGGCAGGAGCCGGCGGTGGGAATACAGACACGTTCCATCTGATCCAGTTCTTCCCGGTTCCCGGTGCCAGCCATGACGCTGCCCACGCCTTCAAATACATCCTGGATAGTGATGTCCCGGCCTTTCCAGCGCGCCGGAAGCGTGCTGCCACCGTAGACAAAAACCGACGGAATGTTCAGGCGCACCATGGCCATCATGATGCCGGGCAGGGTCTTGTCGCAGCCCGCGAAACCGACCAGTGCGTCATAGACATGGCCTCGAACCACGGCTTCGATACTGTCAGCAACAATTTCCCGTGAGACCAGCGAAAAGTGCATTCCCTTATGGCCCATCGACATGCTGTCCGCGACGGACGCGGTGGTAAACATCCGCGGCAGGCCACCGGATGCCGTTACCGCTGCGTGGGCCAGCTTCGCCTGCTCATACAGGTGCATGTTGCAGGGGGTTGTCTCTGCTGCCGCGCTGACGACACCAATAAACGGCTTTTCAAGATCGTCATCATCGAGCCCCATGCCGCGCAAGAACGCGCGGTGCGGTGTTCTGCTCAAACCCCTGGTTACCAGGCGCGATCGCCAGCGATTCGGTGAATTTGTGTCGCTCACTACGTAGGCCGTCCCTTGTGCCGCGGGCTTACATTCAGAAGTTGTCGATTGTATACTATCGACAGCAAATTAATCCACCACGCATGAACTGCGACAGGGGATCATGAAAGCCGCACAAATTAACGAATACGGGGCTGCACGCGATGTGTTCCGTCTGCTTTGCGATGTCCCGCGCCCGGAGCCGGAAGCGGATGAGGTGCTTATCCGCAATCGGGCTACCTCAATTAACCCTGTCGATTGCGCGGCCAGGTCGGGCTATGGACAGAACTTTTTCTCGCGTCTGGGCTGGGGCGACTTGCCAATGGTTTTTGGGCGCGACGCGTGCGGCGAAATAGTGGCTAAAGGCAGCGAAGTCGAGAACCTGCAAATTGGCGATGAAGTGTACGCAGCACCGCCAATCGGATGCTATGCCGAATTCGTCAAAGTGAAGGGTGCCCATGCGGCGCTTAAACCACGAAACATTAGTCACGCAGAGACTGCTTCGCTGCCGTTTATCGCATTGACGGCCTGGACTGCGCTGGTTACCGAGGCCGGGCTTACTCCGGACAACGCCAGGGGCAAGAAAATAGTGGTGCCACGCGCGGCCGGCGGGGTCGGGAGTTTCGCGGTGCAGCTACTAAAGGCCTGGGGTGCTGAAGTGGCGGCAATCTGCAGTACACGAAACGTCGCTCTCGTTGAGCGCCTCGGTGCTGATGTTGTTATCGACTATACGCGGCAGGATTTTCGCGATTATCTACATGACTACGATGTGGCTATTGATTTGATCGGGCGCAAGAGTGACTTCGACGAACTCGATAGCGACTACAAAGGCGGTGCTGAAACGACGGACGGCTGTAACTACGATGAGCAATTGATGAGTGTGCTCAAGCGGGACGCGGGTGCCGTTTACGTCACTGTCTGTTCCCCCAAAGTAGCGCTGACAAATCAGTACGGATTTGAAGAAGGGATGCGGCGTGCGGAGCTTGAATATCAGCAACGTGCAGCGGCAGCCAAAGAGGCGGGGCTTGGTTACCGGTGGTCGTTCTTCAATGCTGATGCCGCCGCTTTAAACGAAATCGCGCAAATGCTTGAGTCAGGAACGATCAAGCCAGTCATTGACAGAACTTATGCGCTGAACGAAATTGTTGAGGCGCACGAGTACTGTGAAACGAAACAGGCGCAGGGCAAGATCGTTGTCGAGATCGAATAGGGCCTGGCTGTCTCTGTCGGGATAGAAACAGAACTGAGCGTAGCCGAGTTCTAGTAGCTACGAGCAGAGTCCGGCAGTATCACCGCGTTTTCTTTGGCGTACTCATCCCACAAATCTGTCATGCGCTTTAATCGTTCGGCTTCCGCCGCCGCCAGGTCCGTTGTTTCAGCAGGATCACGGGCCAGATTATAGAGTTGCCACTGGTCCCGTTTGATACCCAGGGCATCCGCATCCCACCAGTCAGAGAACGGGGACTCGCGTACGATCTTCCAGTTACCCTGGCGCAGTGCGCGTTTGCCGAGTAGCTCCCATGCGAACGCGGTGTCATCGCTATGGACAGTCGAGGTTTCGCCACGCAACATTGGCAGCATGGACTTGCCGTCTAACGGCATATTTTCGAGGTCGATACCCGCTACTTCCAAAATGCTGGGCGCGACGTCTTGAATGCTTGCGATACCCTCATAGAGGCGCCCCCCGGCAAAATGCTCTGGAAAGCTGATGATTGCCGGTACGCGTACGCCGCCCTCGGAAGTGAAGCCTTTGAACATTCGAAAAGGTGCCATCGATGCCCTGGCCCAGCCGGGACCGAGCGTGAGGTAGGAATTCGCGGTACCCATATTCGCGTACGAGTTGTCGCAACAAATATTCGACCATTCGTGCAACGGGCCCATGCCTTGCGCCAGT
>JAUHZT010000112.1 GCA_030425905.1 Gammaproteobacteria bacterium | reverse complement strand
GACCGCGATGCTGCCGCGTTCGGACAACATAGCGTTATCGTTGTCGCCGCTGATCAGCGCTGACAGGTCGGCTGCTTTCGCATAGTTAACCTGCAGGAACTCGGAGTAAATCGGCTCCAGTTCACTGATTGCCTGGCGAGCTTCGAGATCGGCCGTTTCGCGCGCAGCGATTTCCTCGGCCGGCGCCACGATAATGACATTGCCGTTCTGGCGCATGTCCAGACCTTTAGTGGTCATGACAATATCGAGCGCCTGGTCCCAGGGAACATTGCGCAGGCGCAGAGTAACGTTGCCTTGCACTGTGTCCGACACAACAATGTTGCGACCTGAAGTTTCAGCCAGCAGCTGCAATACAGCGCGTGTCTCGATGTCCTGGAAGTTAAGCGTCAAACGCTGGCCTTCGTATTCCTTTGTTTCCGAGAACAGATTCGACTCGGCACCTTCGGTCTCTGGCGCAGGGTTAACTTCGATTGTGAACTCGTTGTCAGACTGGTAAGCAAGCTGCTCATACTTGCCTTCCGCTGAAATAACAATGCGTGTATCGAGATTGGTGCGCAAGGTGTCTACGGTCGTAACCGGTGTTGCAAAGTCCATGACATCGAGGCGACGCATCAACTCGGCGGGCAACGACGTGTCTTTGAAAATTGCTACTACACGGCCGCCTTCCTGGCGGATGTCTACGGGAGTGCTCGGATCGGTAAGGTTGACAACAACCCGGCCGCCGCCGTCGCGAGTACGACGAAAATCAACATTCGTGATGCCGCGGTTGGTGGCGGGTGCGTAAGAGCGTGTCGGGGCGCTGGATGCAGGGGCAGCGGCGGCAAACTGGGTATTGGCGTCACTGTATTCCGCACCATCACCCAGCAGGATCGTAACGGTGTTGCCGCTACGGCTTGTCTGGTAGGCGACCATCGTGTCGAGATTGAGCACAACGCGTGTGCGTCCATTGGCTTCAGCCGTAAGAACGGTATCCAGCGGACCCATGTTCACATCGCGACGGCGCGAGGTCAGTCCGAGCGTGGTACCCGGCAGATCAAGTGCGATCCGTGCAGGGTTGTCGATCGTGAACGCGAGCGGCTCGGGAGCCGAATCACTCATGATCAACTTCAGTTCTACCCGCTGTCCGGGCAGGCTCTGAACCTGTATATCCTGAAGGCGGTTGCCTTCCTGTGCATTCGCGGTCATACCCACGAACAACAGGAACACGGCCTGTGCCATTGCAGCCAATCGTATTACCGCATTGCGGTGAGTGGCCGTCGGTTTGCTATTGAGCGTCATTCCCATTACTCCCAGTTCCATTCTGGCATCAGTCCGAAAGACTTACAGCTGCATCGCGTTCGATGTAGCCGCCGATCCCGTCAGAAATAATTTCTACAAGTGTTATTTTCGATTCGTCGATGGCAACGATCCGTCCATCGTTCTGTCCCATGTAATTGCCAGGCAGAACCCGATGGATGAGTCCGTCGGATGTTTGTACCAGACCGTAAGCCGTGTTACCGATATTCATGGTGCCCACCATGCTCAGTGAATCCAGCGGCTCGGTTTCGAGAAATTCGCGCGGACGATCCGGGTCGGGGCGCGTGCCTCCCGCTGGCCCGGCCGACTGTGGCGTGTCGGGCATGAACGGCGAACGCATTCCTTCGATGTCAGCTTTGTACGTAAATACTTCGTAAGGCGTGATGTCCGGCAATGGATCGATTCGACCGCCCGGCTTCGCCTTGACCTGGTTGATGTAGGCGTCCAGATCGTCTGCGTCACCGCAGCCGCCCAGGCCCAGCATGGCCAGCGCGATCAGCGCGCTGCTCTTAATGATGAGAGAAGCATTCATTATTGTGCCTCCTCAAGATAACGGTAAGTCTTCGCCGTGACCTCAATACTCAGGTCATCGAAACGCTCCTGATCATCGCGGGTAATTGCAATGTCATGCAGGGTCACGATACGTGGCAATGCCGCGATCGCACTGACGAAGTTCGCAATTTCATGATACCCACCGGAGAGTCGAATCTTGATCGGCTTCTCGGCGTAGAAATCCTTGGGGATCTCAGCCTGCGGTTCGAACAGACGTTCCTGCAGGCCTGCACCGAGGCCCGCCTGGGAAATATCAACGATGAGGCTCGGGATTTCAGTCTCGCCCGGCAGCTGCCGCAGCATCGTACCGAAGGATTGCTCGATCTCACCCAACTGCGCTTTGTAGGCATCGTAGTTCGCCGCCTTGCGCTGCTTGTTTTCGAACGTTTCCTTATAGGCAACTTCGTCCTGCTGCGCTTGCGCAAGAATCGGTGCCTTGTCCTTGATGATCATGAAGTACCAGCCGAATCCGAGTACCAGCAGAAAAATGAGCGCGATGACGCCAGCACGAAACGCAAACGGCCAGCGGCCGACATCATTGACGTCGAGGCTCTTGAGTTCTTCTACTAAATTCATTCTGCCTCCTCCATGTCCGCATCCAGCCGCACCTGCTTCACGTAGACCGTGAAATTGGACTGGCGGGACGATCCTGACGTCGTGGTTTCAACTTTCTCGACCTCTGGATCGGTAAGCCACTCGGAATCGTCGACGCGACGCATCAAGGCAGAGACACGCGTACTGGACTGGGCAACGCCCTGAACTTCGACCCGGGCGCCCGTTTGCTTCATACCGGTCAGGTAAACACCTTCAGGTACCTGCCGAGCAACCTCGTCGAAGAGGTGCACGATTTCCGGGCGGCTCTTTTGCAGTTGATCGATAATTTCCATACGCGCAAGCAAACGGTCTTTCTTGAGCTCAAGCTCATCAATTTCCTTGATACTCTTTTCAATTTCGGCGATTTCCGCTTTGAGGCGATCATTGCGCGCCTCCTGTTCGGAGATCATCCGGCCGTAAGCAAACATCGCGAGCACAACCACCAGTATTCCGGCGACCACGGCGCCGCCTGCAGCGACCCCGAACTCACGTTGACGCTTTTTGCGCGCTTCCTCGCGCCAGGGGAGTAGATTAATACGTGGCATATTAGTCGAAGCTCCTCAGTGCAAGACCACACGCAGTGAGTAATGCCGTTGCATCTTTATTCACACCTTGCGATTTGGCTTTGGATGAAATTTTCATTTGGCCCAGCGGATCGCCTACTTCTGTAGGAATACCCACCCGGCTCGAGATTACGTCTGCGATCCCCGGGATATTTGCGCAACCGCCACAAACAAGGATCATGTCGGGCTGTTCACGACCGCCACCGGAGGCCAGGTAAAACTGCAGTGAACGACTGACCTGCTGGGTCATATCGTCGATAAAGGGTTCGAGCACCTCGGGCTGATAGTTGCTTGGCAAGCCGCCCTGTTTCTTGGCACGACCCGCGTCTTCCATCGACAGGCCGTAGGTGCGCATGATTTCTTCTGTCAGCTGCTGCCCACCGAAGTTGAAATCGCGCGTGTAGATAACCTTGAGGTCGCGCAACACACTGAACGTTGTTGAAGATGCGCCAATATCGACAACGGCTACCGACTGCCCCATGCCACCGTCGGGAATCTGGTGACTCAGGAGTTGGCAGGCGTTTTCGAGCGCAAAGGCTTCGACGTCGACAACGTGCGTTGCAAGACCGGCTGCCGTTACGGCCGCCTGGCGCTGCTCGACATTGTCGGTGCGCGTCGCAACCAGCAACACATCCATGAGCTCAGGGTCTTTTTCGTTCGGCCCTACTATTTCGTAATCGAAGCTCACCTCTTCCATCGGGAAGGGGATGTACTGGTCGGCCTGAATTTCGACCTGACCTTCGAGATCCCGCTCCGATAAGCTGGAGGGCATCTGGATAATCTTGGTAATTGCCGCGTCACCGCTAATGGCAACCGCCACATCGGTGGCTTTTGCGCCAGCGCGCTTGACGGCTCGACGAATAGCCTCGCCAACGGCCTTGGCGTCAACAATGGCTTTTTCGCTGACCGAGCTTGGCGGTGTCGGCTCGGCGGAATATGACTCGACTCTGTATCGCTTACCGCTTTGCGACAACTCAATCAGTTTTACCGACGAGGTCGTTATGTCGAGGCCCAACAGTGGCTGAGATTTCTTTCCGAAGAACACTCTTTTTTCCTTCTAAGTCGGTAAGTTGCGAGCCAAATGTAGTTTGGACTTCAGCAAATCGATTTAACTATATATCAATAAAATGTTAAATAAAACGTGACTTTGATCACGATCCCGCGAACGCATGGTACTGCGCACTTGGCCGGTATTCTGTGAACTGGTTGGCGGCTAGGAGTGGTACCGCGTTCCGGTCAGCTTTAAACGGGCCTGGAACCTGCTTGCAGGCCGCCCCCCATGGCCATTGTTGGTCAGAACGTTGCGACTATGCTCATACGATGGCTATCATTCGCCGATCGCGTGCTGCAAACCCGGTTCCACCGAAAAGACACATTTCGCGCACCACTCCGACATGAGCCTATCTTTTACTTAACTGGCCTGCGCCCACACAAATCAGGGTGTTAGCCTCGAAACGCCAGCGACTATGCTTCAGAGAAAGTCTCCAGACAAGAACACAGGTCACAAGTCCGGCAAGCTGCTCCTCAGAGCGCTTGTCCTGCTGCTGGGTCTCGGTAGCGTTGCGCTGGTTGGTGCCGTGTCCGGCGTGATCGGCGCCTACTACTACGTAGCGCCTTCGCTGCCACAGGCCGAGACAATCCGCGACCTCCCGCTGCAGATCCCGCTCAGGATCTTCAGCCGCGACGGACGGCTGATTTCCGAGATTGGCCAGAGCCGGCGGGTACTGATCACCTATGACGAGGTTCCCAAGTACGTTGTAGACGCCTTTATCGCGGCCGAAGACCGCCGCTTTTTCGAACACCCGGGTATCGATTACCGCGGAATTCTGCGCGGTGTGTTCCAGAAGCTGACCACCGGCCGGGTCGCCAGCGGTGGCAGCACGCTGACCCAGCAGCTCGCGCGCAGCTACTTCCTGAATCTCGACCAGACGCTGGAACGCAAGTTTAAAGAAGCGGCGCTCGCGATCCAGATCGAGAACGAGTTTACGAAGGAACAGGTCATGGAGCTGTTCCTCAACAAGATGTTCTTCGGTCAGCGTGCCTACGGCGTATCGGCGGCTGCGCAAGTGTTTTTCGACAAAGAGCTCGAGGAACTCAGCATCGCCGAGGCGGCCACGCTGGCCGGGGTGCTGCCAGCGCCTTCGCGCTATAACCCGGTGCGCAGCGCCGAGAATGCCTTGCTGCGGCGCAGCTACGTCCTTGGTCGTATGCAGAGCCTCGGCTTTATCGACCGTGCTGAATACGACGAGGCCATGCAAGTGCCGATGGAGTCGGAGCTGCACGGTGCCGCCGTCGAATTGCATGCGGACTATGTGGCGGAAATGGTGCGCCGCGAAATGCTCAACCGCTTCGGCGAAGAAACCTACACGGGCGGCTACCAGGTTGTGACAACCCTGGATTCACGACTGCAGGCAGCAGCCGTCTATGCACTCAAGAACGGTTTGCTGGAGTTCACCCGGCGGCGCGGTTACAAAGGCCCGATCAAGGCGCTGGAATTCGATCCGGCGCTGCTAAATGAAGACTTCACCCGCTGGCCCGACGAGATTCTCAATGAACTCGACCAGTACGCGCCCGGTGGCCTGTCTGTTGCGCTCGTAACCGGGCTCGGTGACGACAACAGTGCCAGCATCATCTTGCGCAACGGCGTACGCGATAATGTGCCGTGGAGTGGCATCAGCTGGGCGCGGCCGTTTATTGACCGCACCAGCAAGGGACCCGCGCCGGAGTCGGTCACGGACGTGCTCGCTGTGGGTGACCTTATATACGTTATGCCAACCACCAAGGGCAGCTGGGCACTGGCGCAGGTGCCTGAAGCACAGGGCGCCCTCGTTTCACTGGACCCGAATGACGGGGCCATCACGAGCCTCGCCGGCGGCTTCGACTTCGCGACGAGCAAATTCAACCGGGTTACGCAGGCATACCGGCAACCGGGCTCGTCGTTCAAACCCTTCATCTACTCAGCCGCGCTCGAGCACGGCAACACGGCCGCGACGGTTGTCGACGACTCGCCGGTGGTGATCCGCTCATCGGAGCTGGAAACCGATTGGCGCCCCATCAACTACACGGGTCGCTTCTATGGCCCAACGCGGCTGCGCGAAGCACTGACCCGCTCCATGAACCTTGTGTCCGTGCGGCTGTTGCTCTATGAGACAGGGGTTGGCAATGCGGTTCGGCACATCGCCAAATTCGGTTTCGACGACAACGCCCTACCGCGCAACGGCTCGCTGGCGCTGGGCGGCGGCAACGCAACACCGCTCGATATGGCACAGGGTTACGCGATACTTGCCAATGGCGGTTACGGCATCAAGCCCTACGTCATCGATGCGATCTACGCGGCCGACGGCAGCACCCTGTATCGCGCCGACCCGAAAGTTGTGTGCCGGGAATGCGAAGACGAAGACCCGGTAGGCTACGCCGATGAGCGTGAGGCCGTTATGTCGCTCGAGGAAATGGCCGACGTCGCACTGAGCTACCGGCCCGCGGCCAGCGAAGCACCGGATCTGTTCGCGAACATCAACAAGGCGCCACGCGTTATCAGCGAGCAGAACGCTTTCCTGATCCAGGACATGATGCGCAGCGTTGTGGCCAGCGGCACCGGCCGCCGGGCAATGGCACTTGGGCGTACTGATCTCTCCGGCAAGACCGGCACCTCCAACGATCGGCGGGATGCCTGGTTCGGCGGCTTTAATTTTGATCTCGCGGCGATTACCTGGGTCGGTTATGACGACGACGTGGACCTCGGGCCCGGAGAGGAAGGTTCGCGCACGGCCCTGCCCATCTGGATCGAATTTGCGCGCACCGCTTTCGACGGCCTGCCCAACCATCGCATGCCGATGCCAAAAGGTATTGTCAGCCGCAAGATCAACCGCGAAACCGGTTGCCCCGCCGCAGCCGGCGACCGCAATACGATGTTTGAATATTTCCGCGACGGGCATGTGCCCGTGTGCGAAAACATTGAGGCAGCACCGGATATCTTCAATTCGCCGACCAGCCGCGAAGGTGAAGAGGCTGAGGAAGAACCGGAATCACTGTTCTAAACGCGCCACGAGGACGCTGTCATGGGCCGAGACATGAGCAATGAACGCGCCCGGCAGATGGTGGCGCAGGAAACCGCACGCATCATCGTTAATCAGGGCATTCGTGACTATCGCGCGGCAAAAATCAAAGCCGCCGAAAGACTCGGCCTGAACACGCGCGGCTCGCTGCCGGGTAACAGCGAGATCGAACGGGCTATCGAGGACTATCACCAGATTTTCGGTGGCGCGTCACACGACAGTTGGTTGCAAACGATGCGTGCCACGGCGCTGGGTGCGATGCAGTTGCTCAGCACTTTTTCACCGCGCCTGGTAGGGCCGGTCCTGAGCGGTACAGCCGACGAGAACACGGTAATCAATCTGCATGTATTTGCGGACAGTGCCGAGGAAGTAGCGGCGCAGCTTGGCGCACTCGGTATTGGCTTCAGCACGTACGAACGCCGCTTAAAAAGTCGCAGAGACCTGCTGACCAGCTATCCAGGCTACGAATTCCTGCACGAAGGGCTACCGGTACAGGCCACGGTTTTTCCAGTGGACGGTATTCGCCAGGCGCCACTGAGCCCGATCAATGGACGACCGATGCAGCGTGCGGCTGCGAAAGAGGTTGCTGTTCTGGCTGAATCTGTCTAGCGCGAGCGCGAGAACAAAACAGCTTGCCGCCTTAGCTGAGTTTGCCTGGCGCGAACGCGCGACACGGACCTTGCGGCCCGTCAAGGCGCGGGTCGAGCTTCCCGTGACTTGCGGCGCACATAAACTTCCTTGTTAACGTGTGCCACGGCTTCGCCTTGCTCGTTAACTAGGTCGGTCTCGAAATGGAACGTGCGCTTGCCATGCTCATCGACTTCGTCGCGCATGGCAGCCAGTTTTTGCGGGCTAATCTCGAAGATGCCGGTAACAATACCGCGCCCCGGCTTCAGGAAATCGATGGCCGCGGACTTGTCCCAGACGATATAGCCGTCGCCGAAATTCATCGCAACCACGAACATGTAGAACGGGTCCGCCATCGCGAACAGGCTGCCGCCAAAGTGCGTTCCGTACAGGTTTCGATTCCACCAGCGTTCGCGCAGCTGCACCTCGAATCGAGTAAAGTCATCGGCGAATGAACGCACCTTTATACCCATCCCGAGAAAGGGCGGGTAAAAGTTGATCCACTTGATCAGACGCCGGGAAGACTTCTTCGCCAATTCAGCGCTTGTCGATCGCCAGGTAGTCGCGTTGTGCAGAACCCGTATAAAGCTGCCGTGGGCGACTGATCTTGCCGCTCGGGTCGGTGATCATTTCGCGCCAGTGAGCGGTCCAGCCTACTGAGCGACCGATCGCGAACATCACCGTGAACATCGACGTTGGAATACCAAGCGCACGGTAGATAATGCCCGAATAGAAGTCGACGTTCGGGTACAGGTTTTTCTCGATGAAGTACTCGTCCTTGAGCGCAACCTGTTCGAGTTCGAGCGCGAGGTCGAACAACGGGGTGTCCTTGCGACCGAGCTTCTTCAGCACCTTGTGCGCCATCTTGCGAATGATCGTCGCGCGCGGGTCAAAGTTCTTGTACACGCGGTGGCCAAAGCCCATCAGGCGGAACGGGTCGTTCTTGTCCTTCGCCTTCGCCACGTATTTGCCGATCTGGCTCGTGTCACCGATTTCTTCGAGCATGCTCAGCACGGCTTCGTTCGCGCCGCCGTGCGCCGGACCCCAGAGTGCTGAAATACCCGCCGCAATCGCGGAATAGGGATTTGCACCTGAACTGCCCGCCATGCGCACCGTCGAGGTTGAACAGTTCTGTTCGTGATCGGCATGCAGAATGAACAGCAAGTCGAGCGCCTCGGCAGCTACTTCATCAATCTCGTAGGGCTCTGCCGGCACGGCGAAGAACATGTGCAGCAGGTTCTCGCAGTAGTTGAGGTCGTTGCGCGGATACATGAACGGCTGGCCGATGTTCAGCTTGTAGGCCGCCGCCGCGATCGTGGGCAGTTTGGCGAGGATACGGTGCGCAAAAATATCGCGATGTGCGGCATCTGCCGCGTTGGTCGTGTCGTGATAATAAGCCGACATGGAACCGACCACCGCTGACAGCATCGCCATCGGGTGTGCGTCGTAACGGAAGCCCTTGAAGAAGTTCAGCATGCCCTCGTTGAGCATGGTGTGCATGCGAATGGTGCGATCGAATTCTTCGAGCTGCGTTGCTGTCGGCAGTTCGCCGTGCAGCAGCAGGTAGGATACTTCTATGAAACTGGAATGCTTCGCGAGCTGCTCAACCGGGTAGCCCCGGTACATGAGCACGCCTTCTTCGCCATCGATAAACGTGATCTCTGACGCGCAGCTACCGGTGGAAACGAAACCCGGGTCGTAGGTGAAAACACCTTGCTCGCGATACAGCGTGGAAATATCAACAACGTCGGGACCGATTGTTCCCTTGCGGACCGGTAAGTCCGAGACTTTCCCGTCCGGGCTTGTCAGGCGAAAAGCATCCTGGCTCATTATTATCCTCTTGTTGTGTCCGGCGTAAACTAGCCCGGCGAATGACCGCCATAACGAATCGGCCGATGCAGATTAAATCAGCCGACTGTCAGCCCTACGAGCATAACAGAACCGGGAAGCGTCCCGGCGAGCAGAATTTACTTGCCGTACTTCTTGCGGAACTTGTCGACGCGGCCACCCGAGTCAACGATCTTCTGTTTGCCCGTGTAAAACGGATGGCAGGAGGAGCACACTTCGACACCAAGATCGTCACGCAGCGTCGAACGCGTGGTGAACTCGTTGCCACAGCTACAGGTCACTTTGATTTCGCTGTAGTTGGGATGGATATCGGCTTTCATGATTTGTGCTCTCCGCGGCACGTGCCGTGCCAAAAGGGCGCGTAATATATCGGGAAGCGCCGGTCGCCGCAAGCCCCCGGAAAAGGCGCCATGTTTTATCCACAGAACCTGTGGATAAGGTTGTGGATGAAAATTGAACCAATGCGCTAAGGCCCGGATTTTCATGGCCGATTGCCAATATGACTATTTTGTGTCCAGTTTCTTAAACATAGTAAAAACAATGACTTATAGAGCTTTCAGCACCCTGTCACTGAAACCGTAAGCCGATTGCGCTAAGAATACAGGCGCGTGCCGCATCTTGTGCATAAGCCCTCAATCCAGAAACTCGCCTGCAAGGTCGTCGAGGAAGTCCCGCCCACGCTCTGTCGGCCGCCAGATGCCAGCGTCATTGCGCGAAATCAGGCCGCGTGCCAGGGCCCGGCCAGCCCGCTCGCTGAGCACCGCGGCAGGCAGGCCCGTGCGCTCAACAAACAGCTGTTCGTCGAAACCGCCGGCCAGTCGTAGCGCATTCAGCAGGAACTCAAAACACAGGTCCCGGTCGCTCAGTGGCGGCGCCAGCTCCCTGGGCTCCGCGGCCTGCTCATCCTCCAGCAGCGCCATGTAGGCTTGCGGATTGGCGGGCTTGGCATAGCGCCGAACCGCACCGTCGA
>JAUHZT010000236.1 GCA_030425905.1 Gammaproteobacteria bacterium | reverse complement strand
ATGGGTAATACCGACTTTCTGCCGGAGTCCGCACAAACACTGAATGCGGGTATTACGCTGTCGGCATTGTTTGTTGCTGCCGCCCAGATCCTGTTTTTCATCAACGTAATCTGGAGCCTCAAAGCCGGCAAGAAAGCGGACCCGAACCCGTGGAACGCGACGACGCTCGAATGGCAAACACCCGATACACCGCCGAAGCACGGTAACTGGGGGCACGACCTGCCGGTTGTGCATCGCTGGGCTTACGACTACAGCGTGCCGGGCTACAAGGACGATTTTATTCCGCAAAATGTGTCGCCCGCTGATGCCCCGGTTGGTCATGACCACAAAGAGGCGCACTAGTGGAATTTATCCTGCTGATTCTTGCTGTCATCCTGGCCGTTTTTCTCGGTTGGCTGTTGAAGCAAACCTTTAACGCGACGCCCTGGGTTGCCGACGTTGCTGCCGAGTCGGCCCATCAGGCCCCGCTGGGTGCCAATGCCAAGACCGTGGCTCTCACCGTGTTGCTCGCGGTTATGACTTCGTTCTTTGCTCTGATTCTGAGCGCCTACGCCGAGCGCATGGAGCTGGGCGATTGGGTGCCTCTCACGGAACCGGCACTGCTGTGGGCGAATACGGGCATCCTGGTTGCCGCAAGCCTCGCGTTCCAGTGGACGCGCAATGCGGCGATTAACGAGCAATCGGCGCGGCTGATGCCGGGATTGATAGTGACGGGCGCATTGACCATCGCATTTATTGTCGGCCAGTACTTTGCCTGGCGCCTTGTGAATGCCAGTGGCCAGTACCTCGGAAGTAATCCGGCCAATGCGTTTTTCTTTTTTCTGACAGGCGTGCACGCGCTGCACATTCTGGGCGGCTTGTTTGTATGGGTGCGGGCAATACAACGGCTGGCATCCGGTGGGCAGGCCACCGCCGTCCGGCAGAGTATCGAGCTTTGTGCGGTTTACTGGCACTACCTGTTGCTCGTCTGGCTGGTGCTGTTCGGTTTGCTCTTGTCGACATGAAATAAAAGGAAACTGATCGATGTCTGAAGCAGTAATAGATCCTGCGGGCGCGGTGGAACCAGGCGGCAAGCCGGGTGTAAAACACGATTTCTCGCGAGACAAGCAGGTCTTCCCGGTGCCCTGGGGCAAGGCGATGATGTGGATATTCCTGCTGTCAGATACCTTCATCTTCAGTTGCTTCCTCGTTTCGTACATGAAGGTGCGAATTGCGACGACCGACCCCTGGCCCTTCCCCAGCGAGGTGTTTGCACTGACGCTGTTTGGTCATTCGATTCCGTTAATCCTGATCGCCATCATGACGTTTATCCTGATTACTTCCTCAGGCACGATGGCGCTGGCCGTGAACATGGGCTACCGCAAGGACCGCAACAAGACCTTCTGGTTGATGGTGGCGACGGCACTGCTTGGCGCGTCGTTTGTTGGCATGCAGGCATTCGAATGGACCAAGTTGATTCAGGAAGGCGTACGGCCCTGGGGCAATCCCTTTGGCGCAGCCCAGTTTGGCTCCAGTTTCTTCATGATCACAGGTTTTCATGGCATGCACGTGTCAGCCGGTGTTATTTACCTGCTTGTCGTTGCCTTTCGCGTTCGCAACGGTTTCTACGAACGACGCGGTGGCAACTATGAGATTGTGGAGATAGCGGGCTTGTACTGGCACTTCGTGGACCTTGTATGGGTATTCATTTTCGCGTTCTTCTACCTCTGGTAGGGGTTTTCGGGAGACAGGCATATGGCAAGCGCTGAAGGACAACAGCACCCGCTGAAGATCTACTACATCATGTGGACGGCTCTGTTTATCTTGAGCTTCTTCTCTTACATGGTTGACTACCTGAATCTCCAGGGCAATTTGCGCTGGGGGCTGATCCTGCTGTTCATGTTTGCAAAAGCCGGTGGTATTGTCTGGATCTTCATGCATATGAAGTGGGAGCGTCTGTCGCTTAAGTTCGCAATCATGGGGCCACCGGTTGCGATCCTCGTCCTTATCGCCTTGATGGCAATGGAAGGCAACTACGTCGAGCAAAATCGTGTTGAACACTACGGTGAAAGCACGTTTGAACCGCAGGCAGTTCCGCATCATTGAATCCGAAACCTGCGCGTGCTTGGCGACCCGTACCCGGTAGCGCATTTTCCCGCACG
>JAUHZT010000111.1 GCA_030425905.1 Gammaproteobacteria bacterium | reverse complement strand
ATTCAGCCTGTTCAAGCGTGGTATTCAGCTCGCCGCTAAGAATCTTCACCTTTACCTTGTAGGCGGCGGTGTGGGGCGTAAGCGACATATCTGCCGCGCCCGCAAAGGGTGAAAAGCTTGCGAGGGCCGCAACCAGGAGAAAGACGAGGCGTTTTCTGTATGTCATTTGATTATCTGGTTTTTACAGCGTTTTCACAGTCTCGCATGACGGACATGACTGCTTCCTGAATGGACTGGCGTACAGGCTCGATCGCATCGAGCGGTACCGATTTCGGAACCTCGCAGGGCGCGCCGACACCCACGCAAACGCGGGCAAACGGCTTTGGAATCATGAAATCGTCCCAGCGTTTCAGGTACCAGGCCCTGTCAGCGGCACAGGCGATCGGTATCACTGGTACGCCGGCGATGCGCGCCATTAGCACGGTACCGGCCTTGAACTCGTATTTGGGGCCGCGTGGCCCGTCAGCCGTTGTAATGATCGAATAGCCGCGCTTCATCATGCCCTGCATATCGCGCAAGGCCAGGGCGCCGCTCTGATTGGCTGAGCCGCGAATCACCTCGGCGCCCCAGGAACGCGCGATGCGTGCCGGCACCTCACCATCGACAGAGCCCGACACGAGAAAGCAGGCTTTAAAGCCTTGCTGAACCCAGCGGCGCACCTGCGTAGAGCAAAGAATGTGATGCTGGTGCCAGTAACTGGGCGCGCAGAGTCGGTTTTCCCGAATAAACGGCAGTATGTGCGCTTCGCCAATAATCGGCTGCTCGCGGTAGGTAATGGACAGAAGGCGCAGCAAGGCGCGCAGCACCGGCAAACCGAGCGCATAGTAAATACGCCGACTCCTGGTCATTTCCCGTTTTGAGGCCGAACTGCGGCGGGATTCCACCGAATTGAAGTCGACACGCTTGTCGCCGTCGGCTCGTTGCTGCCCCCGAGCCTTGCTGTCTTCGTCGTTTGCCATCTGCAACCGCTTCAATAGTAGGGTGGGCGCAGTTT
The DNA here is from genome assembly GCA_030425905.1 of Gammaproteobacteria bacterium. Classification (GTDB taxonomy): domain Bacteria; phylum Pseudomonadota; class Gammaproteobacteria; order Steroidobacterales; family Woeseiaceae; genus UBA1847. Next base: position 9,554 of record JAUHZT010000111.1, on the reverse strand, counting down.
GCGGTATCGAATGTGGGCCGGTCAATGTAGAATTCGGCGGCAATCGCCCGAGGCTTGTCGCTTAATCCATTCGAATTCATGTCCGTATCAGAAACCGCAAACACGCGACCGCCCGGTCCGGATACGGCCGTGCCGCTGGGAATTGACCCGCAGACGCTGGAGACACTCACAGCACTGCAGCGTGAATACGGCGATATCGTCGGCCTGGAAAAGCCGAGCGGACGCACTGCCTATTTTATAAACGATCCAGCCGCCGTCCGGCATATTCTCGTCCGCCGCCATACGCGCTACGAGAAAGGTCCCGGTTTTGAACGCGTGAAAATGTTGCTCGGGAATGGCCTGATCGTGAGTAACGGTGACGTCTGGCGGCGCTCGCGCACCATGATCCAGCCAGCGTTCAAAGTACAAAACGTGCATCGGCTGATGCAGGTGATGGTCGATTGCAGCGAAAAGCGGGCAGCCGCATGGTCGCACGCCGCCGAGCGGGGCGAACTGATCAATATCACACAGGAAACCAGTGATTTCGCACTCGAACTCATTCTTGTAAGTATTTTTGGCGCCGACTATGAGAACAAGCTGTTGGCCGACGGCGATAACCCTTTCGATTTTCTCAGCAAAGACTCGACACGCGACCTGAGCGTGGTGATGAAGGTGCGCAAACTGCGTGAACAACTGCTCGACATCATCGCCGCACGCCGCGAGCACGACGATGACGAGTTCGACTTTCTCAACATGTACATGCAAGCGCGCGACAAACAGGGCAATCCGTTCAGCGACAAGGAGCTGCTGGACGAATTGATGACACTGATCGTTGCCGGCTTTGAAACCTCGGCCAATACGCTGAATTGGGTGTGGTACCTGCTCGCACACAACCCGTCCGTTGAGCAACGCCTCATCGGCGAGGCGCTGCAACAACTTCCGGACGATGATCGACTCAACGCCGAACACACGAGTGCGATGGTGTACACGCAGCAGGTGCTGGAAGAAACGCTGCGACTTTATCCGCCCGTGTGGCTGTTTACACGGCGGGCGATCGAAGCCGACGAATTGGAAGTTTTCGGGGTGCCTGCCGGTGCCGATATCTACCTGTCGCCGTACATTCTGCACCGCACTGAAAAATACTGGCCGCAACCCGACCGGTTTGATCCGGATCGATTTGCAGGCGATACCGCTACTCGAAAAGACCGGCCGTACTTCCCGTTTTCGCTGGGGCCAAGGCGCTGCCTTGGCGAGTATTTCTCATTCCTTGAAATGAAATTACATCTTGGAATGTTGCTGCCACGCTTTCAACTACAGGCGGTAGACTCCAATGTCCCGGCGCTGGAACTCGGCATTAACTTGCGTGCCAAGACAGACATAATGTTAAAGCCCGTAGTGCGCGGGCACTAGCAGGAGACTCATGAAACTGTACGAAACAATGACGGACTTGTTGAAGGATGCGCGCGGCAAAGATCGTCATATCCGCTTTATCGATGGCGAGAATGATGAGTCGCAGCTTACGTTCGCGCAGCTATGGGAGCGCGCCACGGCGATGCTGGGTGCCTTGCAGTCGAGAGGTATGCAGCGTGGCGACGAACTCGTAATTTTCAGCACCAGCAACGAGAGTTTTGTGATCGCTTTCTGGGCGGCCATTCTCGGGGGTATTGTGCCCGTTCCGGTTGCCGTTGGTATTAGTGACGAGCACCGCTTCAAACTGTTTCGTATTATTGGCCAGTTGCAGCGTGGCACACTGTTCACCGAGTCGGCCTTGCTGGAACGCCTTGTTGAGTTTGCGAAAACAAAAGAACTTGGCGACGTCGTTGCAATTCTCGAGAGCAAGACGGTACTGATGAGTGACGTGAATCCAGCCGATGCCGGAACTGTCGCTTCAGTATCCGCCGACGATATTGCGTTCATCCAGTACTCGTCCGGGTCTACGAGTGACCCGAAAGGTGTATGCCTCACACACCGGAATCTTTGTCACAATATTCGGGCAATTGTCGAGCGCACCCAGTGGATGGAAGACGACCAGAGTCTTTCCTGGATGCCGCTCACACATGACATGGGTCTGATCGGTTATCACCTGAGCGTGATGGCGGCCGGCATGAATCACGCGGTAATGGATACCAATGTGTTCGTGCGGCGGCCGCTATTGTGGATGAACAAAACGCATGAGTTGCGTGCAACGCAGCTCTGCTCACCCAATTTCGGCTACAAGCATTTCCTGAAACTGTTCGAGCGTAAAGGGTTGCCGGAAGGCACCGACCTGTCCTGCGTCAAGCTGATATTAAATGGCGCTGAGCCAATTTCCTGGGACTTGTGCGAAGAGTTTCTTGATGCCCTGGCACCGTTCGGGCTGCAGCGTTCAGCGATGTACCCGGTATACGGTCTCGCCGAAGCGACGGTGGGCGTCAGCCTCGGAGCGCCTGGCGACGAGCCGTCACGGATCATCGTCGATCGCCATAGCCTCAGGATTGGTGATCAGTATGTACCAGTCGATAAAACCAGCGCCGACGCGGTCAGTTTTGTGCGGGTGGGGCATGCAATTCGCGATGTTGAAATTCGCATCACTGACGATGACGACAAGGTCCTGGCGGCCGACCAGGTCGGCAATATCCAGCTCAAAGGCGCCAGCGTTACTGAGAAAATTTACGGTGATGAAGAAGCTACGCGCGCCTTGTTTACAGACGACAACTGGTTACGCACCGGCGATTGCGGCGTGTTTGTCGACGGGCAGCTGGTCATCACCGGGCGTCAAAAAGATCTCATTATCGTCAACGGCCAAAATTACTATCCGCACGATATCGAGGAAATAGCGGCGGGGATAGAAGGTCTGGAACTTGGCAAGGTGGTGGTCGCCGGCGCGACACCGACGGGCAGTGGCACCGAAGAGTTGCTGGTATTCGTTCTGTACCGGCAGGGGCTCGATGAGTTCCGGCCACTGGCGGGCAAGATTCGGGACGTAATCGGTGAGCATACCGGGCTCGAAATAGATCACGTTATACCGGTCAGCCGTATTCCGAAGACAACAAGCGGCAAGATCCAGCGGGCGCACCTGCTGCGCGATTACCTTGATGGCGCGTTTTCCGAAGTTTTAACTGAATTGCAGGCGGATAATGCCGCTATAGCCGCAACGGATGCAGACCCCCTTGTTGCGGAACTTGAGACCATCTGCCGCGAGTTCTCCGGTGAACGCGTCATCGGCGCCGACGACAATCTCTTTGAGGTCGGCGTAAGCTCGTTAACCCTGACCGAGATTGTCCTGGCTATCGATGAGCGCTATCCGGGCAAGCTTGATATCAGCGATCTGTTCGACTATCCGACGCTACGTGAAGTAGCCGATTTTCTGCGCCGGTCTTAGTCCCGGCCTTCCTGGAGTTCAAGCATGCCCCATTCCCGCATCGTCGGCACTGGCAGTTATCTGCCCGAGAAAATTGTCAGTAACAAGGACCTTGAGGCGACGATAGATACCTCTGATGAATGGATTCGCGAACGGACCGGGATTCGATGCCGTCATATCGCGGCAGACGACGAAAAAACCTCGGACATGGCGGTCATCGCAGCCCGGCGAGCTATCGAGGCGGCGGGTATCGACGTGCAGGAAATCGACCTGATCGTGATGGCCACAACAACCCCGGACAAGATTTTTCCTTCCACGGCCTGCATTGTGCAGCGCAAGCTCGGCATCGAGGGTGGCGCCGCGTTCGACGTGCAAGCTGTCTGCAGTGGCTTTGTCTATGGGCTGGATATCGCACACCGCTTTATCAAAACCGGTGGTGCAAAAACAGTACTGGTGATCGGTGCAGAAACGATGTCACGTATTGTCGACTGGCAAGACCGCTCAACGGCCGTGCTATTCGGTGACGGTGCCGGTGCCGTAATTCTCCAGGCCAGCGAGGAGGAGGGTATTGTTTCAACGCATATCCACTCGGACGGCAGCCTCGAAGAGACCCTGCACGTTCCGTACGGCGTGTCGCAAGGTTACGATGCTGTGTGTGACGGGCGTGCGTTTATCGTCATGAACGGCAATACCGTGTTTCGCAAAGCTGTCAGCATGCTCGGCGCCATCGCTCGTGAGACGCTCGACGGCAATAACATCGACAAGAAAGACCTCGACTGGCTTGTGCCACACCAGGCGAACATGCGCATTATCACGGCGGCGGCGAAGAAATTCGGTTTGCCGATGGAGCGCGTGGTTGTAACCGTCGATACGCACGCCAATACGTCGGCGGCGTCCATCCCGCTGGCACTCGATATTGCTGTTCGTGATGGAAGAATAAAACGCGGCGAACTGATGTTGCTTGAAGCTTTCGGCGCTGGCTTGACGTGGGCCTCAGCACTGATACGGTATTGAGGAATACACGGCAACGCTGATCGGCACGGCAGACAAGGCCACTTAGTATGCATGCACAGAGAGCCCGCAAGCTGACATCCTTACTGATGCCATTGTGGCTGCTCTGCGCCGGTCAGGCGCTTGCGCAGGATCCAACGCCGGCAGCCATTCGTGAAGCCGTCAATGAGCACGCGGTCGATGCCATCAGCTTGTACCGCGAGTTTCTCGGCTTACCGAACGACGCACGCAAACCGGACGATATCGAGACCTTACTTGTCTGGATCGAGCAGGCCTTTGGCCACCGGGGTTTTGCAACAGAGCGCCTGCCAACCGGTGGCGCCCCCGCGCTGTTGGCGCAACGCACGGTCAGTGAGGACGCAAGCACAATTCTTGCCTACCTGCAGGCGGACGGACAGCCGGTTGATCCTGCCGCCTGGGACCAGGCCGACCCGTTTCTTGCGGTACTCAAGGAACAGGATGCTGACGGTCAGTGGTCCGAAATACCCTGGGCAAGACTGGAGCAGGGGGTGGCACCCGACTGGCGCGTATTCGCCCGCTCCGCCGCCGATTCAAAAGGGCCAATGACGCAATTCATGCTCGCCGTCGAGTTGCTGGACGGTCTTGGCTTCAAGCCGGACTACAACCTGAAGGTGCTCATCGATACCGAGGAAGAGCTCGGCTCGCCAAATCTTGCCGAAGCCGTCGCGGCAAATCGCGAGAAACTCGCGGCGGACATGCTGCTGATTTTCGATGGTCCGCCGCATGCTTCAAACCGGCCCACTGTGTCATTCGGCGCGCGCGGCATCGCCACCATCACGCTCACCACTTATGGGCCAAAGGTCGCCCAACACAGCGGGCACTACGGTAACTTCGTACCCAACCCGGCAATGCGACTGGCGCAATTACTGGCCTCGATGAAGGCAACGGATGGGCGCGTCCTGATCCCCGGGTTTTATGCGGGCGTTGAACTGGACGACGAAACACGCGAACGCCTGGCCGATGTGCCGGACGATGAGGCAGCCATCCTGGCGGCGATGGGGGTCGCTGAAGCGGACGCAGTCGCCGAATCCCTTCAGGAAGCCATTCAGTACCCGTCGCTGAATATTCGCGGCTTGCGTTCTGCCTGGGTCGGGGATGAAGTGCGCACAATTATTCCCGCGTCTGCAACGGCCGAGATTGATATACGCCTCGTATCCGAGTCAGATCCCGAGCGGCTCATTTCCCTGGTTCGCGAACACGTGCAAGAACAGGGCTACCATGTCACCGACACCGAGCCGACGGAGGCCGAGCGCCAGGAACACCCTCGGATCGCAGCGTTTAGCTCGCACATCAGTTACGGTGCATTTCGCTCAAATTTCGACGACCCGCCGGGTCTGCGGGCGCGTGCCGCGATGCGGGCGCTGTATGGCGAGGAGCCGATCCTGATCCGCTCCATGGGTGGTTCGATCCCGATCGCCCCGATCATCGCCTCGCTCGGGGTACCGGCCGCCATCGTGCCCACGGTTAATATGGACAACAATCAACACAGCCCGAACGAGAACCTGCGGCTTGGCAATTTCTTCGAGGGCATTGCGATTGTGATGGCCGTGCTCGGTCAAAGCGCCGAAAGTCCGGCCGATTAGACATAAAGTCTGCAATTCAGGGTTTTGAGCCGTTTTTCGTGTGATCTGCTTCACACTTTTGCCCAATCCGGCTCCCTATACTGCGTCTAAAGCACTGTCGCCAATCGGAGACAACCGCAAAATCAGGAATGGGCATGGACAAGGATTACGACGACATACCATTGGCAACGACGAGCGTCACCTTACAGCTCGAGAGCATCCAGAAGCGTTGCTCCGAACTGCTGAGTGAACCGGATGCCCTGTCTGAGCTGAGCCTCGAAGATCCGTTGGACGTTCCCGACAAGACCAATCCGTATAACCTCGGCTGACTCCCGCCCAAACCCGCCTGGATTGAGAATTCCGCAAGCGCCATTTGGTGCTAGTATCTCCGTCAATGGTCCGCGAAGAGGGCCACTTTTCGGTGGTTGGGGAGCGCTCAATGGCTTTAGAATTAACGATCAATGGCAGCAAACTTTCGCTCGACGCAGACCCGGAGATGCCCCTGCTGTGGGCTATCCGCGACCTGGTCGGTCTGACCGGAACGAAATTCGGCTGCGGTAAGGCCCTGTGCGGCGCCTGTACCGTGCACGTCGACGGCGAGCCGGTCCGGTCCTGTTCATTTCCCTTGTCAGCGGCCGCCGGTCGCAGCATCACAACAATCGAAGGTCTATCGAGCGACGGAAACCACCCGGTACAGGTAGCCTGGCGCGAGCTGAACGTGCCGCAATGCGGCTACTGCCAGTCCGGGCAGATCATGAGCGCTGTCGCCCTGTTGCAGCGCACCCCGGCGCCGAGCGACGCGGATATCGACGCGGCGATGAGCGGCAATATATGCCGCTGCGGCACCTACACGCGCATACGCCAGGCGATTCACAAGGTTGCGGAGGAATCGGCATGAAAGATGTCCTTCGAATCTCGCGGCGCGACTTCCTGAAACGGACCGGCAAGGTCACCGGCGGTATGGTGCTCGCGGTCACGGTTGGGGCCGCCTGTCGCCCCGGTGAATCGATTGCGCCTCAAGCAGCCGGCGCCGAGGCCGTGGCGCCCAACGTATTTGTAAATATTCGCAATGACGGCGTTGTCGAAATCTACTGTTACCGCTCGGAAATGGGGCAGGGAATCCGCACGGGCTTACCGCAGGTTATCGCCGATGAACTCGAGGCCGACTGGGACCGGATCGAGGTTATCCAGGCCCTTGGGGACGAAAAATACGGCGATCAGAATACCGACGGCTCCACCAGTATCCGCGCACACTTTGACATTTTAAGGACGGCTGGCGCGTCGGCACGCGAAATGCTGGTAGCGGCTGCCGCAGCACATTGGGCCGTGCCGGTTGCTGAATGCGTCGCGCGCAATCATGCCGTGCATCACGAAGCATCGGGCAAAAGCGCCGACTATGGCGAACTGGTCCAGTACACCGCTGATATCGAAGTTCCGGATGCGCCGGCATTCAAGGCACCCGAGAACTACCGCTATATCGGCAAACCGATGGACTTGCTGGACGCCCGTGCGTTGACGACCGGCACCGGTGTTTTCGGCATCGATACCGTGCTGCCCGGCATGCTGTACGCGTCAATTGAGCGTTGCCCGAGCCACGGCGGAGCCGTGAAGAGTTTCGACCCCACGGCCGCCAAAGCCGTTGCCGGGGTGCTGGACGTCAAACAAATGCCAGCGCCTACCTCGCCACCGCTGTTTAACCCGCTCGGTGGCATCGCTGTGCTGGCCACCAACACCTGGAGTGCCCAGCAAGGCAGGGCGGCCCTCAGTATCGAATGGGACAAGGGGGCGAACGCGGCGTATGACTCCGAGAAATATCGTGAAGAATTGCTTGCAACTGCCCGAAACGACGGGGATTTAATGTTGAATCGGGGCGACGTAGCAGCGGCTGATGAAGCCGCGGTGAACCGTCACAGTGCGGAGTACTACGCGCCCCATCTAGCCCAGGCGCCGATGGAACCGCCGGCGGCGCTGGCGAACTTCAGCGACGAAGGTTGCGAGGTCTGGACGTGCACCCAGAACCCGCAGGCAACCCAGGACACCGTGGCTGGTGTGCTTGGCATCGACAAGAGCAAGGTCAAGGTGCACGTGACGCTGTTAGGCGGTGGTTTCGGGCGCAAGTCGAAGCCGGACTTTGCCGCCGAGGCCGCCTGGTTGTCACGGGAAACCGGCAAGCCAGTGAAAGTTACCTGGACCCGCGAAGACGATATCCGGCACGGCTACTACCACGCGGTTAGTGCGCAGCGCATTGAAGCCAGTCTTGATGACGACAGTAATGTCACCGGGTGGCTGCATCGCACGGTATTCCCGTCGATCAGCTCAACGTTCAACCCGGCGGCTACCGGGCCGTCGTCCGGGGAACTCGATCTGGGTCTTCATGATCTTCCCTACGACATTCCGAATCTGCGCATTGAGGCCGGCGATGCGCCGGCTCACCTGCGCATCGGCTGGTTACGCAGCGTGTGCAATGTGTATCACGCGTTTGCAATCAGCAGCTTTGCTGACGAACTGGCGCATCTTGCTGACGAGGACCCACATGCCTACCTGACGCGTTTGCTGGGCCGCGACCGCAAGATCAACCCCAACGACGACAATGCGAAGTACGGCAACTACGGCCAGGACCTGGACAAGCATCCCATTGAGACCGCCCGCATCAAGGCGGTGCTGGACAAAGTGGCTGAGCTGTCCGGCTGGGGCCGTGCAATGCCGCAGGGTCGTGGCCTCGGTATTGCCGTGCATCGCTCGTTCCTTTCCACGGTTGGCACGGTTGCCGAAGTGAGCCGCGATGCGAACGGCAAGATGCGCGTGCATGAATTATGGAGCGTTATTGACGCCGGCCTGGTAGTTAATCCTGACCGGGTCCAGTCGCAGCTCGAAGGCGCGGGCATTTTTGGCATGAGTATCGCCATGCACGGCGAGATTTCGGCGGCCAACGGTGCCGTGGTGCAGGGTAATTTCGATACCTACCCGGTTGTACGAATGAGTGAATCGCCCGCCAAAATAAATACGTACATCATGCCGGTTGACGCGACGCCTGGCGGTGTAGGTGAGCCGGGCGTGCCACCCGTTGCGCCAGCGATCGCCAATGCCTGGTTTGCGGCCACTGGTCAGCGGCTGCGTGAAATGCCGTTTCGCAAGGCTGGTATCGTCTAACTGGCCGCGGCGCGGGTTGCCTGGCTGACATGCTGGCCCAGCCAGCCCACGGCGTTCTCTATCCGTGGGCTCCACGGGTGACCGTAACTGAGGCGCAGGAAATTCTTGTAGCGGCTGCAGGGCGAAAAGATCTGGCCGGGCGCAATACTGATACCCGCTGCAATGGCGTCGTCAAACAATTGCACCGCGCCCAGCGACTCGGGTGGCAGCTCAATCCAGAGTACAGAGCCGCCCACAGGCTTCGAGGTGCGCGTTTTTGCTGGAAAGTGTTCAGCGACCAGCGAGCCCATCCGCTCGGCATTGCGCTGCAATTTGGGCCGCAGAGCTTTCAGGTGTCGAGCGTAATCGCCCGACGCCAGAAAATCGGCGAGTGTCATTTGCTGCAGCAGCCCGGATGAGCAGGAAAAGGCGCGCTTGAGCCGTGTGACCTTGTCGAAATAGGGGCCGGCGAGCAGCCATCCTACCCGGTAACCCGGTGCGACCGTCTTCGA
>JAUHZT010000007.1 GCA_030425905.1 Gammaproteobacteria bacterium | reverse complement strand
GGCTTCCGCATCGCAGGTTGGTGGCAGTCGGAAGGACAGCTTTAATGTGGTGCCCGGTAACTGAACATTGCCCGCGTCGACGAGTGACGGCAGACCTTCAGCACCAGTGACACTAAGTGTAGGGCGCCATGTGTTGTTGAGCAGTAACTCGTACGGAGACTCTGTTGGTTGCGGATTTTCCACCACCCACGGGTACTTTGTGTACACCGAACGGTCAAGCGTTTCAGCGGCAAGGCGCGCTTGCGTATCACGCTGTTCGGGAATATCAACGAACAAATCGTCGAGCAGCAATTTGCCGGTCTGCTCATCTTCGATACGGCTCAGGACCTTGCGCAGCACCCGGAAGCTGGAAGGCACAATGCCGCCGGCACTGCCGGAGTGCACGCCTTCGGTCAGCACGCTTGCGCTTAAGGTACCTGTGAGGTTGCCGCGCAGTGAGGTGGTGCACCAGAGCTGTTCGTAATTGCCGCACTCCGCATCGAGGCAAACGACGAGGTCAGGTGAACCGATTCGGTCACCGAGCAGGTCGATATAGTGGGGCAGGTCAAAGCTGCCGGATTCTTCGCAACCCTCGATAATTACCACGCAGTGCGCGTGTGGAATGCCCTGTTCCTGCAGCGCGCGAATAGCTGTCAGTGAGCCGAAAGTTGCGTAGCCGTCATCTGCCCCGCCGCGACCGTACAGCTTGCCGTCTTTGATTACAGGTTCCCAAGGGCTCAGGTCGGCATTCCAGCCGCTGAACTCGGGTTGCTTGTCGTAGTGACCGTACAGCAGCACAACATTGTCGGAATCACCCGGTATGTCGAGAAACAGGATGGGCGTGCGGCCTTCAATGCGCACAATTTCCACGCTCATGCCCTTGATGGGCTGTTCCTTGCACCATGCTTCGAGCAAGCGCACCGCCTTGTCCATGTGGCCATGCTTTTCCCAGTCAGGGTCGAAGTGTGGTGACTTGTTCGGAATGCGAATGTAGTCACATAGCTGGGGGATAATCGAGGAGTCCCAGGTATCGTTCACAAATTGTGCGGTCTTCTCATGATCCATTTTATTGTCCGTTGGTGAGGTCGCGATACAGCGTGCGGGTCATCCGCTCGGTGGTGATAAATCCCCAGTTGTAATTGTCGTGAAACTTCGCCAGCGGATTGGCGGCAACGATCTGGTCTTCGGTCTTGCCGTCGTCGACCATCGCCTGGACAAGCGCCCTCGCTTCTATCAGCGTGGCGAGGTCTTTCTCAAGGTCGGCGCGGCTGGCCAGCGGGCCGTGGCCCGGGATGATCTTGGTGTCCGGGGAGGTCATTTCCAGCAACCGGCGTTGTGCGCTGATATAGCCGTTAACGCTGCCGCCGTTGTCAAGATCAATGAACGGGAACAACCCGTTGAAGAACATGTCGCCAGCTTGCAAAACATTCAGGCCAGGAAAAAGAATGCCCGCGTCGCCATCCGTGTGCGCGTGCGGCAGATGAAAGACACGGGCCTCGATGCCATCGAGATAGAAATTGACGCCGTCTTCAAAGGTCAGGACAGGCAGGCCAGCGGGGCCGCCAGCCGGATCGGCGTCTTCCAGCAGGCGGCGGCGTATGTTCTCGTGAGCCACAACAACTGTGCCATTTTCGGCGAAATAGGCATTGCCGCCGGCGTGATCACCGTGTACGTGGGTGTTAACGACGAAGTTGATCGGTCGGCCAGCCACACCCTGAACGTACTCCTGCAAAATCTTTGCGATCGGTTCGAGTCCATCATCAACGAGCATGACGTACTGTTTGCCTATTAGTAGCGAAATGTTACCGCCACCGAATCCATCAGCGCCTTCAACCAGGTGGATGCCGGGCGCGACTTCGGTCGACTTGAAGGCAGTGGCAAGTTCCTGCGCACTGACAGGCATAGCAAAGACGATGAGAAGAGCAAGGCTCAGGCGTTTCATTGTCAGGCTCCATAGGGATGGGCCGACGATCTTACCTAGGAAGCCGGTACCAAGGCTAGCCGAACCCGGTGTTCAAGCCGGGTTCGGCCATGTTGCTCAGGCGTTGCTGGGGAAAGAGAACTGCGCTTTCTCACGCACTCCGCCTGCAGGCCAGCGCTGCGTAATAGTCTTGCGGCGCGTGTAAAAACGAACGCTGTCGGGGCCATAAGCATACAAATCACCGAACAGCGAGCGCTTCCAGCCGCCAAAGCTGTGGTAGGCAACCGGTACCGGCAACGGCACATTGATGCCGACCATGCCGACCTTGATATTGTCCGCGAAATAGCGCGCGGCTTCTCCGTCGCGCGTGAAGATACAGGTGCCATTGCCGTACTCATGATCGTCGATAAGTTGCATTGCCTGTTCTTCGGAATCTGCGCGCACTATGCACAGTACGGGTCCGAAGATCTCCTCCTGGTAAATGCGCATGTCTGACGTTACGTTGTCAAACAGGCAGGGGCCGAGGAAGAAGCCGTTCTCGTGGCCTTCTACGACGAGGTCGCGACCGTCAACCACGAGATCGGCGCCTTCTTCGACGCCGAGATCGACATACCCGCGTACCTTCGCATGATGCTCACTCGTTACGAGCGGGCCCATGTGGTTGGACGGGTCGTTACCATTGCCGACTTTCAGGTCTGCCAGCCGTTCCTTGAGCTTCCCGACCACGGCATCGGCCGTTTCATCGCCGATGCACACGGCAACCGAAATAGCCATACAGCGCTCGCCACAGGAGCCGTAGGCGGCACCGGTCAATGCGTTGACAGCATTGTCGATATCGGCGTCGGGCATTACCACGGCATGGTTCTTGGCACCGCCCAGCGCCTGCACGCGCTTGCCGTTGCGCGAGCCGGTCGCGTAGATGTACTCGGCAATAGCGGTTGAGCCGACAAAGCTGACAGCCTGCACGCGCTTGTCTTCGAGCAGCGTATCGACCGCTTCCTTGTCGCCGTTGACCACGTTGAATACGCCATCCGGAAGGCCCGCCTCGCTCAGGTATCTGGCCAGCATCAGCGGGGCGCTCGGGTCTTTCTCGGAAGGTTTCAGAACGAATGTATTACCGCAGGCGATCGCCATCGGGAACATCCACATTGGCACCATGGCTGGAAAGTTAAACGGTGTAATGCCGGCCACTACGCCGAGTGGCTGGTGTTCGGACCAGCTATCGATATTGGGGCCTGCGTTCTTCGAAAATTCACCCTTGAGCAGTTCGGGAATACCGCAGGCGTATTCGACGACTTCAATGCCACGGTTAAATTCACCCAATGCATCGTCATACACCTTGCCGTGCTCTTCGCTGAGCAACGATACAATTTCTTCGGCATTTTCTTCGAGCAGTTGCTTGTAGCGGAACATAACCTGCGCGCGCTTGGCAGGCGGCGTGTTGCGCCATGCGGGGAAGGCGGCCTCAGCGGCGGCAATGGCGCTTTCCACAGTGGCCCTGGACCCCATAGCGACCTGGCGAACGACAGCGCCGGTGGCCGGGTTGGTGACGGGCATGCTGCGCCCTGCGTCGGCAACGTCGGCGCCGTTTATATAGTGACCGATCGTGTTCTTCGCGTTAATGTTTTTTGCAGGTGTGGCGTTCATTGTGACTCCGGCAGTTTGGCTACTCGATGGAATCGAGCAGACGTCGAAACTTGGCAAATGACTGTTCCCAGTCAGAAAGTTTTGAATTCAGGAAGGGTGAGAAGGAAATGATGTCCATACCGTTGCGGATCATAAGGTCTTCTTCCCAGAAACAACGCTTGTGCATTTCCATGCCGCGTGCGCCCGGCGCGCCTTCGCGCGGCGCCAGTTCTATGGCCCCCATCAGGCCGCAGTTGCGTACATCGATGACCTTGTCGTGATCGTCGAAGGAATGCAGCATTTCGGCAAACGGTTTGGCGAGTTCGGCGGACTGTTCAAAGATGCCTTCGTCGCGGTACACATCCATCGTCGCGATGCCAGCGGCGGCAGCGACGGGGTGCCCCGAATAGGTATAGCCGTGAAACAGCTCGATCATGTTCTCCGGGCCCTGCATAAACGCATCATAAACGTGTTCGCGAACCAGCACCGCGCCCATTGGAATAACTCCATTGGTCAGGCCCTTGGCGGTCGTAATAATGTCGGGCTGTACCTCGAAATAGTCGGCCGCAAACGACTTGCCGAGTCGTCCGAAAGCGGTGATGACTTCATCGAATATCAGCAGGATGCCGTGCTTGTCGCAGATCTCACGCAGTCGCTGGAGGTAGCCGACAGGCGGCGGCAGCACGCCGGTCGATCCCGCAACCGGCTCAACGATGACGGCCGCGATATTGCTGCCATCGTGCAATGCCGCAAGGCGTTCGAGGTCCTCGGCGAGATGCCCACCCCACTCGGGTTGGCCGTCACTGAATGCCGTGAACTTCAGATCCATGGTTGCGCGCAGGTGATCAACACCGGGAATGAGGTTGGCGCTGAAAGCCTTGCGATTCGGCACCATGCCACCTACCGACATGCCACCGAAGTTAACCCCGTGATAGCCACGCTCACGGCCGATCAGGCGCGTGCGATGGCCTTCGCCTCGCGCGCGGTGGTAGGCAAGCGCAATCTTGAGTGCCGAGTCGACAGACTCAGATCCGGAGTTGGTAAAAAAGCACTGTGTGAACCCCTCCGGGGCAATGTCAATCACCCGTCGTGCCAGTTCGGCGGAACGCGTGTTACTCACCTGGAAGGTGATTGCATAATCGAGTGTGGCAACCTGCTGTTGCACCGCTTCGACAATTTTCGGGTGGCAATGGCCAACTCCTGAGGTCCACAGCCCCGAGAAGAAATCGTACAGCTTGCGACCGTCGTCGGTTGTGTAGTGGTGACCACTCGCACCAGTCACAACGCGCGGTTGTTTCTTGAAGGCCCGGTTGGCCGTAAACGGCATCCAGTAGGCATCGAATTGCTCGGCAGCGGCACTCATTGATCGGGTCCTCCAGCAGGGTCCGGCGGGTTTGCCGGGTGGGTCATTAACGGTGGAGAAAGAGTTTACGCTTGCGCAGCATTGTTAAACAATCCTTTAAGTGCCGAGCGCTAAGCTGTTGATTAATAGTGCGCTTGGGGCGTAAAGTGTTTATTAAGATAAACACCTGCTTGAGCCACGAGAGATCGACAACATGGACAAACCCATCGGCCAGCGCTTGCGTGAACTGCGCACGCAGCGCGGTATTTCGCAGCGGCAACTCGCGCGCCAGACTGGCGTGGCCAATGCCAGCATCTCGCAGATCGAAGCGGGCAAACTCAACCCGACGGTCAGCATGCTCAAGAAGGTGCTCGATGGCATTCCAGTGAGCCTGAGTGCTTTCTTCGGTGATGAGAGTGATGTGCCGGACCGGGTTTTTTTCCGTGCTCGTGAGTTGACGGAAATTGCCGATGGCGGCGTATCGTATCGCCAGGTTGGCGCCAGCCTGCATGATCGTGCCATTCAGCTCTTACGCGAAAGTTACCAGCCGGGTGCCGGCACCGGCCGGCACGAGATTACACACGACGGTGAGGAGTGCGGCCTGGTGCTGCGGGGCCGCCTGAAGGTGACCGTGGGTGAGCAATCGACAGTGCTCGGCGAGGGCGACGCCTACTATTTCAAAAGCAACCAGCCGCACTCATTCCATAATCCGGGGAACGAAGTCTGCGAATTGATCTCGGCCTGCACACCGCCCACCTTCTGAGAATCGGCGCCATGGGTTTTTTTGCTGCCCACCTGTACCTTATTGATGGTACTGGCTAGCCAAGACCCTGCCATTGATGGCAAAGTGGCGGGCGTTCTTGAATTACAACATTCCGGGTATTTATGAGTCAGTTTGGAACCGAGTTCTGCGACCACTTTGCGATCGCTCAGTTCGACGGCAAGGCATGGCAGCCTGCAGAAATAAAAGCGCTCGAGCCGTTATCTATTCATCCGGCAGCACACGTCCTGCACTATGCGAGCACGTGCTTCGAAGGTTTCAAGGCCTACCGCTGGGCGGATGGCAAAGCGCGCGTCTACCGCCTGTACGACCACATAGCTCGGATGCAAAAGAGCGCCGCGTCGCTGAAGTTGCCCGTACCTGACACTGAACTGCTTGCAAACATGGTGCTCGACCTCGTGCGTCGCCAGGTTGAGGACATTCCGCAACCGCCGAGTTCCCTGTACCTGCGTCCTACATTGATCGGCACGCTGGAGAATATCGGCGCCGCCGCTTCACCGTCGACGGTCGCCACATTGTTTGTATTGGCTTCCCCGGTTGGCGACTACTTCGCGGGTGGAGCACGGCCGCTCAAGCTGCTGGTCGAAGACCAGCGTTCCCGCTCTACAGAACAGTTGGGCAGTACGAAGACCGGCGGCAACTACGCGGCGGCTTTAGGCCCCACGCTCGCCGCCAAGGCCGAGTTTGGCGTCGACCAGGTGCTGTTTTGTCCGAACGGCGACGTGCAGGAAACCGGCGCGGCCAATTTCCTGCTGATCAACGATGACGAAATAATCACCAAGCCGCTCGACACCACCTTCCTGCACGGCATGACCCGCGATTCCATTCTCACGCTCGCGAAAGACCTCGGCTATCGCATCAACGAACGCTCCTTCACGGTTGCCGAGCTGCTGGAATGGGTAAAGACCTACGAAGCGGCCTTGTCCGGCACAGCCGCTTGCCTGACGCCGGTGGGAACGCTGGTTCACAAGGGGCAGGAGATTCCGGTACGGGACGGCAAGGCTGGCCCGAGTGTCGAGAAGCTGCGCACAGCCTTGCAGTCGATCCAGTACGGTGAAGCGCCGGATACGCACGGCTGGTTAACCGAAGTCTAGGCGGCTCCACCGTCACGCAAGCTGTGCGTGAGGTACAAAGCGGCGCTCAGTAACAGCACTGCGACCGCCTGGTGACTGGCGGCCAGCAGAATGGGTACGTGCAGCAACAGCGTCGAAATTCCGAGGCTGACCTGCAGTACCGCGGCCGCGAGCAGCAGGTGCCGTGCGCGTGCCGCTCTTGCCGGGTACTTCGTCTTTCCCAGTGCAAACCACGACAAAATTATGATCAGGAACGTCGAGATCGCGAGTACCCGGTGGTCGAACTGCACGAGCGCCGGGTTGTCGAAAAAATTGCGCCACGGTGGCGACAGGGCCATAACACCGGGCGGAATCCAGTAGTCGCCCATCATCGGAAACGAGTTAAATACCTTGCCGGCTTTCAGGCCTGCGACAAAGCCCCCGGAAATAATGGTTACTGCGATCATCCCGGTGACAGCGCTTGCCTTGCCAAACCAGGCATGCCGCGAATCGCTTTTGCGCGGGTACAGTAGCGACAGCGCCACCCAGAACATGAAAGCGTAGATCAGCAGTGCCGCCACGAGGTGTGCAGTAAGTCGGTACTGGCTGACTTCAGGCCGGTCGACGAGGCCGCTCTTGACCATCCACCAGCCAAGTACTCCCTGCAGACCGCCGAGGACGAACATGGCGAGATAACGCGGCCATTCCGATCGTTGAATATAGCCCCTGGCGGCAAAGATCAGGAAAGGCACCAGGAATACGATGCCGATAATCCGGCCCAGCAGCCGGTGCAGGTATTCAAGCCAAAAGATTTCCTTGAAGTCATGCACGTCCATGTGCGCATTGACCTTCTGGTATTCAGGCGATTGCTGGTAGGCGCGAAACGCATCTTGCCAGGCGGCATCGTCGAGTGGCGGAAGTACGCCCGTGACAGGCTTCCAGTGGACCATTGAAAGGCCAGATCCTGTCAGGCGCGTAACGCCTCCGAGCACGATCATGGCAAACACCAGCGCACAGCAAACAAGTAGCCACAACGCTACGCGACGGTCGGCAACACTTCGAGAAACGCTTGGCGTCATTGCTTACACATCCGGGACTTTGACGGTGGCGTATTCTAACAGCAGCGGTGCTGAAATGATGGCCGTAAGAAGGTTCCGTGATACTGTTTTGCGATGTCTTTGAAAAAATGTCACAACATTGCTGACCTGCGTGTACTTGCGCGCCGACGCTTACCCCGGCCCGTGTTCCACTACATTGATGGCGGCGCCGATGACGAACTGAGCCTGCGCCGCAACACCGCCGCATTTAATGACTACGAACTGCTGCCGGCGCAACTGGGCGATGCCAGTAGCATCGATATGCAAAGCACTTTGTTCGGCCAGCCGATCGACTGGCCGGTCATGATCTCACCGACGGGCGGATCGAAATTGTTCCATGCAGAGGGTGAGCCGGCGGTTGCAAAAGCGGCAGAAAAGTTCGGCATGATCTACAGCCTGTCGACACTTGCCACCACCTGTATCGAAGAGGCTGCTGCCGCGTCCAGTGGACCGAAAATGTTTCAGCTTTACGTTTTTAAAGACCGTGGTTTGACGGCGGAGCTTATCGAGCGCTGCAAAGCCCAAAACTATTGCGCCCTGTGTCTAACGGTGGATACACCCGTTGCCGGCAACCGGGAGCGGGATTTTGTGTACGGCTTTTCGGCGTCGCCTCGTTCGCGTTTGCGCCAGGCACTGGATTTTGCGCGGCATCCGGGCTGGCTGTACCGGGCGCTGGTGAGGAAGGATCTGGAAATGGTCAACCTCACGCGCAGTGTGGCCGGGCAGGCTATTGAAGGCAGCATACGCCAGTACATTGACGATGAAATGGATCGTTCTTTGACCTGGAAAGACGTTGAATGGCTGGCCGAACGCTGGGACGGTCCACTGGTCATCAAGGGTGTGCAAACCGTCGAGGACTGCCGCAGGGCTGTGCAATCAGGCGCGACTGCCGTCATGCTGTCGAACCATGGTGGCCGCCAGCTTGAATCGGCACCCGCGCCCATCGATTGTGTCTCGGCGGTGGCGGATGCATTGCATGGCCGTCTTGAGATTATCTGTGACGGAGGCATCCGGCGCGGTAACCACGTTGTTAAGGCACTCGCTGCCGGCGCCAGTGCCTGCAGCATTGGCCGCGCTTACCTCTATGGCCTGGCAGCCGGCGGGCAGAGCGGCGTCGAACATGCGCTCGGCATATTGCGTGCAGAATTTGCACGGACCATGGCGCTGGTGGGCTGCAACTCGGTTGCCAGGCTGGACCGCCGTTACCTGCGGCGCAGCGCCACAGCTTTGTAACGATGTTTGCCTATACTGGCGTTGGCCGCTTGCGCCGAATACAGGTAGGATTAGGCCAGTCCCGTGCTGTCGCATTGTTGAAAGTCGGCTAGGGCGGGCGTTTTTGTAGTTGAGGTAGCCATGTCAGATCAAAGAGTTTCAGGAACCGTCAAGTGGTTCAACGACGATAAAGGTTTTGGATTTATTGAGCGCGAAGGTGGCAAGGATGTATTTGTGCACCACAGCGCGATTGTCATGGAAGGGTTCAAAACGCTGAAGGAAGGGCAGAAGGTTACGATGGAAGTAACTGACGGCCAGAAAGGTCCGCAGGCGGAAAACGTCATCGCCGAATAACGAGTGACCGCGTCGAACCCCAGCGACGCGCTGCCCCGCTTTTTTCTGCTGGCCGTACTCGCAATTTGCGGCGCTTGCAGTAAGAGCACTGACACGACGCAGCCGGAGCCGCCGGCCGCGATGGCGTTTGTTGGCAGTTCGTCTTGTGAAAATTGTCATGCCGCCGAATATTCCGCATGGCAAGGATCGCACCATGAGCTTGCAATGCAGCACGCTACGCCAGCAACTGTGCTCGGCAATTTCTCAGGCAACGAGTTCGAGTATTTCGGCGAGACAACGACCTTCCTCACGCGAGACGAGCAGTTTGTTGTTCGCACCCTGAACGAAAACGGAGCGTTGACCGACTACCCGGTAAAGTGGGTATTCGGTGTCGAACCGCTGCAGCAGTATCTTGTCGAGTTCCCGGGTGGCCGCCTGCAGGCGCTGCCTTTTGCCTGGGATTCCCGCCCCGCCGAATCCGGCGGGCAACGCTGGTTTCACCTCTATCCGGATGAACACATAGCCCCCGGGGATATCCTGCACTGGACAGGCCGCCAGCAAAACTGGAACTTCATGTGCGCCGAATGCCATTCGACCAATGTCGTTATGGGGTACGACGTCAAGACGGACAGCTTTAATACGAGCTATTCGGAACTGTCGGTTGGCTGCGAGGCGTGTCACGGTCCCGGTTCCCGGCACGTAGCACAGGCGCAGCGCGGTGAGTTCGTCAATAGTCGTTTTGGACTGGCGCTCAGCCTCGATGACCAGGGGCGTGCGGTCTGGGCGATGAATCCTGCCACGGGCATTGCTGAGCGCAGCGAACCAGCGATGCAGGCGCCGCAACAGCCTGAATCCTGTGGGCGTTGTCATGCGCGGCGCTCGGTAATTGCCGAAGAGTATGAGTACGGTCGGCCGCTGGCAGACACACACATGCTGTCAATGCTCGAAGAAGGACTTTATTTTGCGGACGGCCAGATCCAGGACGAGGTCTATGTATACGGCTCGTTCGTGCAAAGCAAGATGTACCGGGCGGGCGTTAGCTGCAGCAATTGTCACAACCCGCATTCGCTGGAACTCGTGACCAGTGGCGAGCCAGACAATGTCTGTGCGCAGTGTCACCTGCCGTCGACCTTCGCAGTGGAATCGCATACGGGTCATCCTGAAGCAACGGTCGCCTGTGTCGATTGTCATATGCCGAGTAGAACTTACATGGGCGTGGACGATCGGCGAGATCACAGCTTTCGGGTGCCCCGGCCAGACCTGAACGGGACGACAGGTGTGCCGAACGCCTGCGTGAATTGCCATACCGATGAGAGCAACGACTGGGCAGCAAGCGCTGTTCAAGCATGGCACGGTCCGCCGTCGGGTGCCGAATTCGCATCGGCTTTGCAGGCCGGTCGCAGGGGCGCGGGGAATGCAGCGCTGCTCAGTGAAATAAGCGATCCGGCAACGCCGGGCATCGCACGGGCGACGGCCCTGGGGTTGCTCGCACCACCGTTCGGAGAAGACGAGGTGAATGCGTTGCGTGCGGGCCTCAACGACGCTGATCCGCTCATGCGCATCGCGGCCGTGCGTTTGCTGCGCTCGGCACCCGCGGAATTTCGCTTGCAGTCCGGCACAGGGCGACTGGCCGACGCGGTTCGCGCAGTACGTATCGAGGCTGCGCTGGCGTACGCCGATGTCCATGAAATGCTGCCGCCCGTTGCCCGTCAGGATTTCGCGCGAGCGCAGGCAGAGTACAGAGCATCGCACGAGATGCTGCTGGACAGACCTGATGCCTGGGTCAGCCTTGCTGATCTCGATATTGCGATGGGTCGGGTCGCAGCAGCACTCGCGAAGTACGAGCGTGCCGTCCAAATGCAACCACTCCTGGTGCGGGCGCGGGTTAATCTTGCGGATGCATTGCGCCAGTCAGGCGATGACCATCGAGGCCGCCAGGTACTCGAAGAAGGTATCGAGCTTGTTCCAGGCAGTGCCGCCTTGCATCACTCGCTGGGTTTATTGTTGGTGCGCGAAGGCGACCTGGCCGCGGCGACACTGGAACTGCATAAGGCCGTTGAACTCGAGCCGCACAATCAGCGCTATGTCTATGTGCTCGACATAGCGCGCTCAGAGCTGACTGAGTCCGTCCCAGAGTAACTTGGCGCCAACGGCCGCCAGCAACACGTAAACGCTCAGGAAGAAAAAGCGGTCAGATACGCGTTTGTGCAAGTAGACACCGATGCCGACCCCGAGCGGCGCGAGTGGCGCCAGGACCAGCGAGGTCAGCAGGTTACTCGCGTCGAGCTGGCCGAGCCAGGCATAGGGGATGAGTTTCGTGTAGTTGACGACCGTGAAAAAAAGCACTGTGGTGGCGACGAAATCAGTCCGATTCAGTGGACGACGCAAGAGATACATGCTGATCGGCGGGCCGCCGGCATGTGCAACGAAACTGGTAAAACCCGCTACTGCACCGCCGATGGCGCCGACTGATCGCGGAAAGTCGCTTTGCTTTGTTTGCCCGGCGGCGCGCATGTGCAGCAAATAATGCAGTGTAAAGGCTAGGGCTACAGTGCCGATGATCAGGCGAATGACCGCGCTGCTCATGAAACCGAACAACAGCGTACCGATGGCAATGCCGAGCAGCGATGCAGGCAACAGCACCCGAAGTTCCGACCACACCCACTTGCCCCGGTAAGCCCACAGGCTGACGAGATCCATAAGGCACAAGATTGGCAGCAGGATGCCGGCCGCCTGCACGGGCGATATGACAAGCGCAATAAGTGGCACGGAGAGCGTACCAAGGCCACCGCCAAAGCCGCCCTTGGAAATGCCGAATAACAGCACTGCCGGGATGGCCGCAGCATAAAACCACGGGTCAGTAATCAATGCGGCTCCCTTGCGCGTGACTTGGTCAGGGTTGCGAAGTGTACCCGGACACGCAGGGCAAGTCTTACCGCCAATCGGGAATCATGTTTTAATCGAACGTCAGCAGTGACCAGTAGATTCGCTTGAAACTTAGAATTCGTGATAATTCCATCCGCCTGCGGCTTACTCGTGCGGAAGTCGAGGCACTAGCCACTGACGGCATGGTTAGCTCGGCAACCGAGTTTCCGGGCGGACGACGCTTCAGCTATGTCGTTGAGGCCAGCCCTGCGAGCGTTGCGCCGGCCGCATTTTATTCCGAGCACGTGATTACGGTGCGCTTGCCGGAGAAGCTTGTACTCACCTGGGCATCTTCCGAGCAGGTTTCGATCGCTGGCGAACAGCTGCTGGATCAAGGTCAAAGCCTGAGTGTTCTCGTGGAGAAGGATTTCGCCTGCCTCGCACCGCGCGAGAACGAAGACGAATCGGACATGTATCCTAACCCTCAGGCAGGCAGCCGCTGCTGATGAGTGCGCCGCGTTACCGGGGGTTCAATAGCGCAACGCTTGCGTTTCTGCGTGAGCTGGAGGCGAACAACAATCGCGAATGGTTCAAGCTCAACAAGAGCCGTTATGAAGAGCATGTGCTCGATGTCGCGCTGCAGTTTATTGAGTCGATGCAGAGACCTCTTGCCAACATAGCGCCGGAGTTTGTGGCGATGCCAACCCGGGTTGGTGGCTCGCTCATGCGAGTCTACAAAGATGCACGCTTTGCCAAAGGCAAGAGCCCTTACAAGACCAACATCGGCATTCAGTTCCGGCATGAGCTTGGAAAAGACGTGCACGCACCCGCCTATTACGTCCATATTGAGGCAGACAGCGCGTTTCTTGCCGCTGGTATGTGGCGTCCGGAGTCTGAATCGCTACTCGCAATTCGCCAGCGCATCGTGGCGCGACCGGCTGAATGGCAACGGATACTTGCAAAGCCAGCGTTCAAGCGGCATTTCAGGTTGACAGGCGAGTCCCTGGTCCGTCCGCCGCGCGGCTTTGACAAGAATCATGAGTGCATAGAGGACATCAAGCGCAAGAGCTTCATTGCGGTAAAGGATATCGATGTTGAAAGCTGCCTTAATCCGCGTTTCCAGCAGAAAGTAGAAACCGCGTTTGCCGCTGCCGATGGATTGATGCGTTTCCTGTGCAAGGCGGTGGCGGTACCGTTTTAGCAATCTATGACTATCGAAGATCAATGACTGAAAACCCTGTTCTCTGGAGGCCCGACGAACGGCGCCTGACAAAATCGGCCATGCACCGCTACATGAAGGCGCGTGGTATGGATAACTACCCGGCGCTGCATGCGTGGTCTGTTTCCGATCCCGCCGCATTCTGGGAGTCTCTCGCGGATTTTTGCGACGTGCGTTTTCATCAGCCTGCGACAACAACGCTCAGTCGCCCTGATAACATCATGGACGCTGGCTGGTTCGCCGGCGGCACCCTGAACTATGCAGAACACTTGCTGCGCTTTGAAGGCGACCGTGCCGCATTGATTTTCTGCGGCGAAGACGGTGCGCGCCGGGAACTGAGTT
This sequence comes from Gammaproteobacteria bacterium, assembly GCA_030425905.1. GTDB lineage: Bacteria > Pseudomonadota > Gammaproteobacteria > Steroidobacterales > Woeseiaceae > UBA1847. Next base: position 34,280 of record JAUHZT010000007.1, on the reverse strand, counting down.
TTGCTGAGCTGCGGGAACAGGTTGCTGGTGTAGCCGCGGGATTGCGTGCGGCCGGCGTCGAAAAAGGCGATCGGGTTGGGGCCTATCTGCCAAACTGTCCTGAAGCGATCATCGCGATGCTGGCAACGGCGAGTATCGGGGCTATCTGGTCATCGTGTTCGCCGGACTTCGGAGCGAATGGTGTTGTTGATCGCTTTGGCCAGATTGAACCGAAAGTACTGTTTGCGGCGAACGGCTACTGGTACAACGGCAAGCGTATCGATTGCCTGGCTACAACGGCGGAAATTGTCGAGCGCATGCCGAGCGTGACGCAGACCGTCATCGTGCCGTTTCTCGAGAATGCGTCTGCAAGCCAGGCAGTTCGCAATGCCTGTTCTTGGCTGGACTTCCAGTCGCCCGCCGCGACGCTGTCATTTGTCGACGTCGCTTTCGATCATCCGCTGTTCATCATGTTCTCATCAGGAACGACGGGCGTGCCGAAATGTATTGTGCATGGGCACGGCGGGACGCTTCTGCAGCATTTGAAAGAACACGTACTGCATACCGACCTCGGTACGGATGACACACTTTTCTATTTTACGACGTGCGGCTGGATGATGTGGAACTGGCTCGCGAGTGGGCTGGCCACGGGCGCCACACTGGTCCTTTTCGACGGCTCGCCGTTCTTCGATGACGGCCGCGGGCTGTGGAAAATGGCCGAGCGTGAAGGCGTCACGGTGTTCGGCACAAGTGCCAAGTACCTATCTGCGCTTGAAAAAGCCGGCGTCCGGCCCGTGGATGAGTTCAGGTTACCGGCTCTGCGTGCGGTGCTATCCACCGGCTCGCCGCTCGCACCAGAAAGTTTCGACTACGTGTATGAGGCCATCGGGACGGACCTGCAGTTGTCGTCGATCGCGGGGGGTACGGATATTCTAAGCTGTTTTCTGCTGGGTAACCCGGTCCTGCCTGTGCGGCGCGGCGAACTGCAGTGTGCGGGGCTTGGTATGGCCGTCAGCATTTTTTCTGACGATGGCAAGCCGCTGGTGGGCGAACGCGGCGAACTTGTGTGTACGCGGCCGTTCCCGTCGGCACCGGTCGGGTTCTGGAATGATCCGGACAATTCCCGCTATCGCGCCGCCTATTTCGAGCGTTTTCCAGGTATCTGGGCACACGGTGATTTTGCCGAACAAACCGCGTCGGGCGGTTTCGTTATTCACGGGCGTTCCGACGCAGTGCTGAACCCGGGCGGCGTGCGGATAGGCACAGCCGAGATTTACCGGCAGGTTGAGAAGCTGGATGAAGTCATTGAAAGTATCGCGATTGGGCAGCAGTGGGAAGACGACGTTAGGGTGGTGTTGTTCGTTGTCTTGCGCGAAGGCATTTCGCTCGACGACGAGTTACAGGCGGCTATTCGGAAAGTAATCCGCAGCAACACAACGCCACGTCACGTGCCGGCCAAAATTGTTGCCGTACCTGCTATACCGCGTACCAAGAGCGGCAAAATAGTGGAAGTGGCTGTTCGCTCGGTAGTCCATGGCGAGGCTGTCAAGAACACAGAGGCACTGGCGAATCCCGAGGCGCTAGGTCATTTCGCAGATATTCCGGAGTTGTCCGAACCATGAGTGACGAAGTACAGGAATTTGCAGGCTCGGTTGTCTGTTCCGGAGTTGTTCTTCCGGAATGGATCGATGTCAATGACCATATGAACGTTGCCTACTATGTGCTGGCGTTTGACAGGGGCGTCGATACGCTCTGGGCACAGTTTGGTGTAACGGATGAATACATCAGCGAAACGCAACAGTCGACGTTTGCGGTCGAATCACATGTCACCTGGCAGCGTGAGTTGGCACTCGACGAGCCCTATGTCATCACCTCGCAAATACTTGCGTTTGATGCGAAACGCATTCACCAGTTCATGCGCATGTATCATGCAAAGAAACACTATCTTGCGGCGACGGCGGAATGGATGAACCTGCATGTAGACCTGCGCAAGCGACGCGTTAGCCCCTGGCCTGACGACGTGTTGCACAACATCGAAGCATTTTCGCGGCAGCAGTCACACAAGTCCTTGCCTGCACAGGCAGGGCAGCGGATGAAGGTGGCGACACCTGAGTGGAGCATTGAGGACTACTTTGGTCAGTAACGGCAAATACCTGCTGGCGATCGACCAGGGCACGAGCAGTAGCCGTGCGGTTATCTATGATCACGCGACTCGGGTCATTGCATCGGCACAGCAGGAATTTCCGCAGCATTACCCACAACCAGGCTGGGTTGAGCACGATCCCGAGGCGATTTGGCATTCGGTGGACTCAGTGTTGCAGGGTGCGATGAACAAAGCCGGCGCGACTGCGGCAGACCTGAGCGCGATCGGTATCAGCAATCAGCGCGAGACGACCATTGTCTGGGACCGCAAGACCGGCGAAGCCGTGTACAACGGCATAGTCTGGCAGGATCGGCGCACGGCAGACTATCTTGAACAACTGGCGGCTGACGGCGTTGGGGAAGATGTCGCTGCCCGCACCGGTCTGCGGCTGGACCCGTACTTTTCGGCGAGCAAGCTGGCCTGGATACTGCAAAATGTGGCCGGTGTCCGGCAGCGCGCCGAGCGTGGCGAACTCGCATTTGGCACGATCGATACGTTCCTGATCTGGCGGCTAACGGATGGCGCGGTGCACGCGACCGATGCGAGCAATGCGTCGCGCACGATGTTGTTCAACATTCATACGCAGCGCTGGGACGAGCAATTACTTCAGTTGTTCGATATCCCTGCGGGATTGCTGCCGCGCGTGCAGGACTGCGTCGCGGACTATGGACGTGCCTGCGCTCAGTCGCCAGTGTCCGGTGTGCCGATAGGCGGTGTCGCCGGCGACCAGCAGGCAGCACTGATTGGTCAGGCCGGGGTAACGCCCGGTACGCTCAAGTGCACGTTCGGCACCGGCTGCTTTGTGCTGGCGAATACCGGAACAACAGCGCCGCGCTCACAGAACCAGCTACTCACCACAGTGGCGAGTCGCTTCGGTGGCGAAGTCACCTACGGGCTCGAGGGCAGCGTCTTCGTTGCCGGTTCCGCTATCCAGTGGCTGCGCGATGAATTACGGATCGTGCAGTCGGCGGCCGAAACCGAGCAGATCGCCGAGCAGACCGGCATTGTTGACGACGTGCATGTTGTACCGGCATTTGCCGGGTTGGGCGCGCCGTACTGGGACCCGCACGCGCGTGGTGCCGTGCTCGGACTGACACGCGGTAGCGGGCGGGAGCAGATCGTTGTCGCAACCTTGCAGGCGATCGCGTATCAAACCGCCGACCTGATTCACGCGATGGGCGACGACGGGATTCACCCGAGCGTCGTGCGCGTGGACGGTGGCATGGTGGCCAACAACTGGTTCCTGCAGTTCTTGGCTGACATCCTCGGCTTGCCGGTCGAACGCCCGGTCAATGTTGAGTCAACCGTACTGGGTGCGGCGTACCTGGCGGCCGTTTATGCGGGCGTCATCGATTCACTCGCGGCAACTGAAAAACTCTGGCAAAGCGACCGCGTGTTCCAGCCCGGAATGCAGGAAGCTCAGCGCACGGCATTGCTGGCTGGTTGGGCGACGGCGGTTGCGCGGGTTCGGTCAACCAGGTAACTCTCAAATTCCAGAGTGGCGCGAGACCAGCTACGTGACTCGGCAAAAGCGCGGCAATGGGCGCCGTCCAGTGTCAGTGCCGCGCGGCACGCCGCAGCGAGGTCGTCGTTGAGTACGCCCGTTTCGCCATTGCGCACCACATCAATCGGGCCTTCTACCGGAAATGCCGCGACCGGAAGACCGCAGGCCATTGCTTCGAGCATGACCAGCCCAAAGGTATCGGTCTTGCTTGGGAATACGAAGACGTCGCCACCGGCGAGATAACGCGCGAGCTCGGCACCGAAACGGTAGCCCGTAAACAGGCAGTCCGGGTAACGTGCTTCGAGGCGACTGCGGTCCGGGCCGTCACCGATAATCACTTTGCTGCCAGGCAGGTCGAGATCGAGAAAAGCCTGTATGTTTTTTTCCACCGCGACGCGGCCCAGGCAAATCCAGACGGGTTTCCTGAGATCGTAAGCGTGTGCGTTGCCGGGGTTGAATAACTCGGTATCGACACCGCGGGACCAGACCACGATATTGTCATGGCCTCGACCTTCGAGCTTGATCCGTATCTTGTCGGTGGGAACCATGGTGCGTACGGCGCCACCGTGAAACCAGCGCAGCAGGCGAGCGGTCCAGCCAATGGGTATGGGTACGCGCGCCCGTACGTATTCCGGGAACTGGGTGTGGTACGACGTCGTAAATGGCACCTTGTTGCGCCGACAGTAGCGTCGCGCCGCCAAGCCCAGCGGCCCTTCTGTTGCGATGTGTATCGAGTCCGGCACAAAGCGGTCCAGTTCACGCTGGATGCTACGCCCCGGAAACACGCTGAGGCGGATTTCCGGGTAGCTCGGGCAGGGGACGCTACGGCGTCCCTCGGGCGTCAGCAAACGAACTTCATGGCCAAGTTTGACCAGTTCGTCGCGGGTTTTGGACAGCGTCTGTACGACGCCATTTACCTGCGGTTTCCAGGCGTCAGTGACGATTGCGATTCTCATACCGCTCATCATTGACGCCCTGCGTGATGAACAGATTACAGCTTGATTGCAGCTAGATGACGCGGGCGAGCCTTGCGTCACGGAGGTGTCACTGGCTTGCCACGAAATCGTCAGCATTGACACCGATACTCCGCTTGAACCAGCGAATTGCGGAGTACCTCAATGTTGTTGATCGACTATTTTGATGACCTGGAACGCGACGTCTGTCGAAAAATAAACGGACTTTCGCGCGCGCCGGTGGTGCGCGAATTTTTCGCTGCCGTGTCGAAACTTGGAGACTACTCCGCGTACGTTATTCTGGGACTGGTCTGTGCCGCGGACGAGCGTGTCCACGGGCCAACTCTGCTTGCACAGTCGGTCATTACCGCTGCGGTTGGCGTTGCCGTCTACAAATTGCTGAAAGAACGCCTGGTGCGCGAGCGTCCTTTTATTCGCCATGGCGACATCGTATGCCGTACTGCGCCACTCGATCGCTACAGTTTTCCTTCCGGGCACACACTGCATGCTGTCAGTTTTGCAATCCTGTTCGGCAATGCGCTGCCTGAGTTGTTGTGGATTCTGCTGCCTTTCGTAATCCTGGTCGGTGCATCGCGGGTCATACTCGGTTTGCATTATCCAAGCGATGTCGCCGTCGGGGCTCTGTTGGGTGCGAGCCTGGCATTGCTCAGCGAGCGGTGCGCGCAGGCGCTGGGCTATAGCGTCTGGGCCTAGCCACAACCTCAGGTAAGAAACCGTTGCCAGGCGACGGTTGCCCAAACAATCACAACAATAAGAAGGCTAAGAAAGACAGCCGCAGAACCAAGATCCTTTGCGCGTCCGGATAGCTCGTGATGCTCCTGGCCGACGCGGTCTACGGTTGCCTCGACTGCCGAGTTCAACAGTTCGACGATTAGTACCAGCAGGCAACTGCAAATCAGCAGCAGGATTTCGTACGGATTACGCCCAAGCCAGAATGCAAGCGGGCATAAGAACAGCGCCAGCACCATCTCCTGGCGAAAGGCCGCTTCGTGTTGCCAGGCGTGCAGGAAGCCTTGCGCCGAGTATTGGCTTGCGCGCAGGATCCGGCGCAATCCGGTATTACCTGGTTTTCCCATTGCAGGCTCACGCTGTCAGGCGGTTGGTGAAGGGCGAAATGCGGTGCTTTGTCATTGGTGGTTTCCAGTTGCTATAAGCCATCCGGTGAGTATGCCCATTCTTTGTTACGTTTCGCCGTAGGTTCAGTGTCGTCTATGTTTCACTTGACTAGCATCACAGCAACACCAATCATGGCCGCTGCCACGGAATTCCTGTTCACTGATCGGAGCACTGCAAGCGTTGTTGAGAGCGCGTCAAAAGCTGGGTAAGTACCGTATCGTTGCCCGTATCGCGAAAGGGCCGCTTGCCGAGGTGTATTCGGCGGTTGATACCATCCAGAAGCAGAAAGTTGCGCTCAAGATCCCGACCCGGGATGACTCAACCGACGAAGATGAATTCTTGCATGAGGTACGTGTTGCGACGAAGCTGCGACACCCGAATATTCTGTCGGTGCTGAACGCGAGTTACATTGATGATCGATTCGTCATTGCGATGGAACTCGGCGAGCAGTCGCTGGCTGATCGCATCGAGCGACGGATGTCCACTACACGGGCCATCGATCTTGCGGGGCAGGCTATCGCGGCGCTGGCGCATGCGCACGAACACAAGATTATTCATTGCGATATAAAGCCGGAAAATTTCATCCTGTTTCCAAATAATCAACTGAAGCTCGCCGACTTCGGTTTTGCCAAAGTCAGCCTGCGGACGCTGAAGGCATCGGGTTCCGGCACGATCGACTATATCGCGCCGGAGCAGGCCATGGGCCGGCCCAAGTTTCAGTCTGACGTGTTCTCGCTCGGTTTGGTCCTGTATCGGCTATTCTCCGGCAAGTTGCCTGAATGGCCCTTCGAGTGGCCGTTGCTGGGCTATGCGCAACTGACGTCACGGGTTCGTCCCGAGTTCGTCGAGATGCTGAAGAAAGCGATCCAGCTTGATCCGATGAAGCGTTACCCCAATGCGGTTGCAATGCAGGCGGATTTTGAACGCCTGAAGAGCCACGCTCGGCAGCAGAAAAAAACCCGCGGCCGCGGGACCGCAAAGTCTGGCCGCGCGAACGGCAGCACGTGGCGGCGTATGCAATGGCGTGAGTTTCAGCGGCATTATCGGCAGACGCTCGAAACCCGGCATCAGTGCCGCCGCTGCGAAGGTCCGGTGGCCGAGAGCATGCAGGATTGTCCCTGGTGCGGAACCGACAATCCGGCGCGGGGCTGTGAGTCGCACATGCCATCAACCTGCCCGCGCTGTGAGCGCGGCGTGAAGAAAGACTGGGACTACTGCGCGTGGTGTTACGGGCCCGGCTTTGTTCAGGAAACTACGCGCCGCTATCCCGACAAGCGCTATACGGCGCATTGTGCAAACAAGCGCTGCCATGGTCCGTTGATGCCCTTTATGCGCTATTGCCCGTGGTGCAGGACCAAGGTTAAACGACCGTGGAAACTGCTTGGCAGCAAGAAAAAATGCACGTCCTGCGACTGGGGCATTGCTGACGAGTTCTGGAATTACTGTGCATGGTGCCGTGAACCGGTGCGAAAATCCTGAGCGGCCAGCGAGAAGCCCTGATGCCCGAGATGCCACAAGACCTGGTGCTGCTTGATGGTGCCGTTGAACCGGACCGACAAACTATTTCAGCCGGCGGCGGAACCCTGGTGGCGTTTACGACGCGGGCACCGGACAAGACAACAGAGAACGAGGATACGGTGGGCATCATCCCGTGGGGACCGCAAGCCGCGGTACTCGTGGTTGCCGACGGCGCCGGTGGTTTGCCGGCAGGTAAACGCGCATCGCTGACCGCCGTGACGGCGCTCAAGGATTCGCTGCAGGTGGCATTGGAGAAGACCACGCTGTTGCGCACCGCCGTGCTGAACGGCATCGAAGCCGCCAATACCGCCGTGCGCGAACTCGCCAACGGCTCGGCGACAACGCTGACCGTTGTGACGATTGAGGGCCGCCTGGCACGCAGCTACCAGATTGGTGATTCAGAGGCGCTCGTCGTAGGGCAGCGTGGGCTCATTAAATTGCAGACGACCGCGCATTCACCGACGGGCTTCGCCGTCGAAGCAGGCTTTCTGGACCAGCGCGAGGCACTGCACCATGCGGACCGGCACCTGGTATCCAACTTCATCGGCACCGCCGATATGACCATTGACGTCGGCGCCTCGGTCGAGTTGGCACCGCGCGACACGGTTATCCTGGCGAGCGACGGGCTGACCGACAACCTGCACGTGGAGGAAATTGTCGAACTGACGCGCAAGGGGCCGCTCGACACAGCGGTCGACGCAGTGCTCGCCAAAGCGCAGCAGCGCATGACCGGCAGCAATGCCACGCAGCCGAGCAAACCGGACGATTTGTCACTGATCCTGTTTCGCAAGCCGCCAAAGGCTGCCAGCGGCAAGTAAAACCGGTGATTAGCGGCTGTTGATTGGCTTCGGGTCGCGTATTATCGTCACTGTAGGCCTGCGGACCCGGCGCAAGTGTTCGCAGATAAGGAAATGAACGGAACTCCGACGCGGTCCTGAGGCTCAAACCTTGAGTGCCGGGCACTTCAGACCGGCCGGCGGACGACACCCACGTTCGTCCAGCAAGAGGCACCTATCATGATTGACAGCGGCAAGACGCGAAGCACATTTCATCAACTCAGGCCCCTGCTGGTGGTTGCAGTAGCAGCCTGCGTTACCGTGGGCTGCAAGACTACGTCGTCCTCGTCCAGTGGTTCCAGCATGCCACCGCCACCGAGCAGTGGCTTCCCGTCTCCCTCCAGTGGCGGCATGCCGTCACCGCCAGGTGGCTCGTCAGGCAGTTCTTCAGGAAGCTCGTCAGGTAGCGGCTCATCGCAAGGGTCGCAAGGCTCACAAGGCTCATCGGGTGGTTCGTCCGGCGGTTCGTCTGGCGGCTCCTCGGGCAGCGGTTCGCCAGCCGGCGGATCGTCGAGCCCGTTCCCTTCAGGCGGCGGTATGCCAGGTGGTTCCGCAGGCGGTGAGCAGGGCAGCAGCGGCTCAACTGCCGGTGGCAGTGCGGGTAGCGGCGGTGGAGACGTGGGCCAGATTCCGCCACCACCCAGCGAACAGGGCGCTGGCGGTGTTGGCGGTGAAGCCGGTGGCGACAGTGGTACCAGCCAGGCTGGCGACGGTGGTGAAGAAGACCCGTTTGGCGATGCCGACGCCGAGGGCAGCGGTGATTGCGGCGACAGCGGCGTAATGCCTGGCGGCATCGGTGGCATGGGCCAGGCCGGTGAATGTCTTGGCGGCGGCGGCGGTGGAGCGGGCGCTGAAAGTGAAGCGTCGGCCGCTGGCAGTAATGGCGGCGCTGGCGCCGGTGAAGGGGAAGGCCCGGAAGGCGTCGCGCAGGGCACGGGCGGTGCTGGCAGTGTCGGCCAGTTCCCCGGTGAAACGGACGAAGAGCGTGCCGAACGGCTTGGCCGCGAGCTGGACGAGTCCATCGGCGGTTTTGATGAAACGCTGCAGGAAGAGCAGCGGGAAATCGCAGCCGTAGGCCGTTCAACTGAAGGTTTCGATACCGGTGGCGCTGGCGGCGGCGAGGGCGGCGGTGGACGCATTGGCCTCGGCACCCAGGCAGGGAACATGGCGAACATACCGAATGAAGGTGGTTCGGTGGGCGGCACGTCGGTCCCTGACATTAGCAGCATGACCCAGGAGGAGATCGAAGGGCGCACGCCCGACGATGTGCCAATGATGATTGACGATGACATTATTGCGCGCCAATTGCGGGAAGCGGCGTTGACAGAGGACGACCCGGTGCTGCGTGAACGCCTCTGGGACGAGTACCGCAAGTACAAGGGACTATGAGCGGCGGAATCACCAGGCTGAAAACATTACGGCTCGCATTGCTGTTGCCGTTTCTGTCGCTCGGCGCCTGTTCGGTCAACGAGGTCATCACCGCCGAGGAGTCCGAACTGGTCGTCGCTACTGACAGCAAGGACGAAGGCTTGCTGCTGGATGTCGGCATCATAGAGTTTGACGCGGGCGTGCCGGAGGATAACGACCCGGAGCGCAGCAGAATTTACGAGGATATTCGCAACGCCGAATCCCGTTATCTCGCCTATCACCTCAAGAGTACGATGCAGGGCACAGGGCATTGGGGCGCTGTGCGCGTGTTGCCCTCCGAAAATGCGTTCACGGATGTCATTGTCAAAGGCAAGATCGAAAAGTCGGACGGCGAGTTTGTCGATATCCGTATCGATGTCAGCGATACGAGCGGGCAGCACTGGTATACGAAGAATTATGAAATGCAGACCGGTATTTCCTCCTACGCGGAAAGTCGCGACCGGCGCCTCGACCCGTATCAGAAGGTCTTTAACGATATTGCGAATGACCTGCATGCTTTTTCCGAAACCTTGCCGCAGGATTTCTTCCGTCGCCTGCAGCAAATTTCGGAATTGAAGTTCTTTGCCGATATGTCGCCGCTCGCTTACGGCGAGCACCTGTCGCAGGATGACGATGGCCTCGTCACGATAAACCGTCTGCCGGCGGAGAATGACCCGGCCGTGGATCGTTTGCGGCAGATCCGCGAACGCGATCGGCTCGTCGTTGACATGCTTAATGAGCACTACGCCAATTTCTACTACGGCATCGCGATACCCTATAACGCGTATCGCAAAGCCGCGCGCGAAGAGGCTGTCAATTACCGCCAGGTGCGGCGTTCGGCCGCATTGCAAACGCTAATGGGTGTGGTTGTCCTTGCCGGTTCGCTGTCCGTGGATACGGGTGATTCGAGTTACTCGCGCAGACGCATGAAACAAAGCCTGCAGGGCATTGGCATTACTGAAGGCTTCAGCGCCATTATGAAAGGCGTTACACGCAGGAATGAAGCGTCGATTCACGTTGAGGCGATAAAGGAACTGGCAGAATCGTTTGGCTCGGAAGCCGCGCCCATGGTGGTTACCGTAGAGGGCCAGGCGCGTCGTTTGACTGGCACAGCCGCGGCTCAGTATGAGGCCTGGCGCAAATTGCTGCGTGACATCTACCAGTCTGAAACAGGCTTCGGCCAGGCGGTCGACGTGGGCGCGCCGCAGCGCGCACCGGAACTCGCATCCAGTCCTTAAGTAGCAGTAGACCTTTCATGCACGAGCACAAGAGCGGGACACAACTCGCCAACCGATACACCCTTGTGCGCAAGCTGGGTGCGGGCGGCGGCGCGGAAGTCTGGCTCGCTGACGACCGCATGACGGGCGCGCATGTTGCGCTGAAGCTGCTGGTCGATCCATCCATTAGCAACGATGTTCTGCGTCGCGAGTGGCAACTAAGCATTCGCCTGATGCACGCGCATATCGTACGCGTGTTTGAATTTCATGAGGCTACCGACAGCGGCGGACCGGCTTTTTTCAGTCTGCAGTTTATCGACGGTCCGTCAGTTGATGTCCTTGGCAAGGCAACGACTGCGGAGATCCTGGCGCCCATGGCGCTAATTGCCGATGCACTGCGCTACGCGCATGCCAAAGGCATCGTGCACCGTGATATCAAGGCCAGTAATGTGTTGCTGGATGCCCATGGCGCGCCATACCTGATTGATTTTGGCGTGGCGGCGAATGGCACTGACGCGGTGCGCGGCGGGTCGCTGATAGCGGCAAGCCCACAGAGTCTTGCGGGTGAAGCGCCACAGCCGGCGGATGATATTTTTGCGTTGGGCGGCATGCTCTACGAGTTGCTTGCAGGGCATTCCCCCTATTCGGCTGACAATACGGCGGACGACATTCGGTATCGGGTACCACCACCTGTTAGCCGTGTGGACGGCGATACGGTGCCTGAAAATATTGCCGAACTTATCGCCGCCATGTTGCACAAGGATACAAAGGATCGACCCGATGCGGCGGCTGTGTATGACGCTATCCTGGCGGCAGGAATAAGCCCCGGTGCCGCGCCAGCGAGTTACGTGCATAAGCCGGAACACACTCACGACCAGGTAATCAGTTCCTCGATCTCGGCAACGCGTAAGCGACCCGCAGTTGCGGCGGCTGTTGAAACACCGCTTGCAGGTGGCAGCGGGCTCACTCCGCGTACGGTCGGTATCGCACTTGGCGTGCTGTTGCTCCTCCTGCTCGCGGTTATCTTCGTGCTCCCCCGCACGATGACAGCGCCACCGGATAATGCCGCAGTGCAAAGCGCCGGGGAGGAGGAGGCGCAAGCGACCGCGCCCGCCAGTGCAAGTACGGAAGTGCTCCCGGAGCGTGATGAGCGGGTGCAGGATCGTGCGGCGACCGAAGAAGTGCTGGGGCCACTGCTCGCCAAGATACGCACGTTGGAGGGTCGCGCGGTAGCGCGCTGGGGTGGGCTAGCCTGGCAAAAAACACAGCAGGCCTACGAGGCAGGCGATGCGGCGTATCTCGCGCGCGACTACGCAGCGGCGACAGCACACTACCTGGAAGCAACTGAACTGATCGAGCCTTTGCTGGGGCGCGTCGATAACCTGTTCGAAACGACGCTTGCGGACGCCAGCGCGGCGCTGGAAAACGGTGATGTGCTCGAAGCGCTCCGGCTCTATGAGTTAGCGGTTGCCATGACACCAGGCCATGCAGGCGCACAAGCCGGCCTGCTGCGTGCGCAGAATCTCGATGAGGTGCTGGCACTGACAGATGCGGGGCTCAGGCTTGAGCAACAGCTTGAGCTCGATGCGGCGCGCGACAATTTTGCGCGTGCTGTAGAGATTGACCCGCAATGGAAAGTTGCACAGGATGGCCTGGAGCGCGTTAATGCAAAGATCAATCAAAACTCATTTGACGCGCGCATGACTGAAGGTCTGAATGCGCTCGCGGCCAACGACTACCTTGCGGCACGTGCGGCGTTTCGCATGGCACAGGCGCTGCAGCCGGGCTCGGCCGAGCCGGCTGATGGTTTGCTGCAGGTCGAACAGGCGCTGCGTCTGAATAATATCCGCGCCCTGGAGAAGGAGGCGGCCGACCTGGAAGCTACAGAGCAATGGAAAGCCGCGGAAGCCAGTTACAAACGCATTCTGGAATTGGACGCGGACCTTGCATTTGCCAAGAACGGACTGCAGCGCTCGCAGCAAATGATTGCCCTGCATGCGCAGCTCGACGAGTATATCGCGGCGCCCGACAGTCTCAGCCAGGAACGCACAATGCAGAAAGCCACTGATCTGGTCGTCAATATCACCCGCATGGGCGATATCGGGCCGCGTCTTGCTGCGGCAAGAGACGATCTGGCACGACTCCTGAAGCGCGCGGCAACGCCATTGACGGTGCAGCTGGTCTCGGATCAGGCAACGGATGTGTCAATCTACCGTGTCGCGCGGCTCGGCAGCTTTGCCGAAACCGAGTTGACGTTGCGGCCGGGTACTTACGTGGCAGTCGGCAGCCGGCCCGGGTACCGGGACGTGCGCATCGAATTTCGTGTTGCGCCGGAGCTGGACATGCAACCTGTGGTGATCCGTTGCGAGGAAAAGATTTGAAATTTTCAGAGCTCTATATAAGCGACGTCGAAGGCGAGCGCCGGCTGGATGCAGCGCAGCTCCCGCTGCGTATCGGTACGGGCAGCGATTGCGCATTGCGTTTGCCGGGACCCGGAGGCGGGCCGCTTGTGTTGCTCGATATTCTGGACGGAGTGCCGTTCCTGCAGCCGGTAGGTCGCGATACGGGCCTGTGCCTGAATGGTGAACAACTGAAGGCCAGCCAGAAGCTGCGTGATGGTGATGAAATTACTTACTACGGCAGCCGCATCAAGGTGTCTGCCGACGACAGACTGAGTTTGCGGGTGCAGCTTGAAGACAGCGCCTATGTCACCCAGGCACCGGAACTGCCGGACGCGACGGCGGGCACCGCTGATGAAGCTATTGTGCCGACTGCTTTTCGGCGCGCCGCTGATTCACGCGCGGCACAGGTCGAACAACCGGGCCACCTGTTACGCAACCTGGTGATTGCCGGCTTGCTGGTGCTCGGTGCCGCATCGTACCTGCTGTTTTCATCGAAGTCGGTACAGTTTGTCGTGGAACCCGCTGAGCCTGATCAGTTTTCGATCGACGGTGGCTGGTTTCGGCTGCCTCTGGGCGAGCGCGTCCTGCTGCGGCAGGGTGAATACACGGTCAACGTGAGCAAGCGCGGTTATTACGATGCGGCCCAGACGTTCATTGTTGATGAAGAACAAAGCAAGACGGTGACCGTTGCGCTACGCAAGTTGCCCGGGCGCCTTACGGTTACAACCAACCCCCCCGGGACCGGCACAGTGTCGATCGATGAGACGCATATCGGGCCTGCGCCGTTGGGGCCCGTCGAGTTGCAGCCGGGTGAGCACAGTATTCGCGTAAGTTCCGAACGCTATCTGCCATTCAGCGACATCATCGAGTTTGACGGCCTTGACCGAAACGAGGTGCTGCAGGTGCAGCTTATTCCACGCTGGGCAGAGGTAAGTATCAACTCGGAACCGCCCGGCGCGGATATTATATCGGGCGCGCAAAAACTGGCGGTTACGCCTGCCGTGGTGCAACTGCTCGAAGGCTCACACCAGCTCTCGGTGGTTCGTGAGGGTTACAAAGCCTGGGACGGCACAGTGACGGTGGAGCCAAACGTTGCACGCGAGTTACCGCTTATCGAGCTGGAGGTGGCGGATGCCAGTTTGCAGGTCAACAGCATTCCCCGCGGCGCCAATGTCATGGTCAATGGCCGGTACCGTGGCCAGTCGCCACTTACACTCGATCTTGCGCCGGACATAGACTACGAAATTGGTCTGTCAAAAGCAGGTTACGGCACCACAAGTCGCAAAATTCGCCTGCAGTCGGCCGCGCGCGAATCCATAACAATCGACATGACGGCGCAGACGGGCACGCTGACTGTGAATGTATCGCCCGCCGATGCAACGGTTTACGTCGATGGCAAGGCGCGCGGTAACGGTGCAACAACCCTGCAACTCAGCTCGGCACCGCACCGGATTGAAGTGCGTAAACCGGGTTACGAATCGTGGTCACGGACCGTGACGCCGCGGCCCGGCTATCCACAAACCCTGACAGCACAACTGCGGTCGCACGAGGCGATCGCGCGTTCGCAGATCGAAACGCTGGTGCAAACGGCCGACGGCAAACAGCTGCGGCGCATCGAGCCGGGCACTTTCATGATGGGCAGTTCGCGCAGTGAGCAGGGACGTCGGGCAAACGAAGTCCTCGTGCCCGTTAGCATTACGCGGCCGTTCTATATCAGTGTTCACGAAGTCACTAACAAGGAATTTGCGGAATTCTCAGCGGCACACGATTCCGGCGCCGCAGAACACGCGACCCTTGCGGGCGACCAGAATCCGGTCGCCAACCTGACCTGGGCGCAAGCGGCTGAATACTGCAACTTCCTGAGCGCCCGCGAAGGCCTGAGTCCGGTCTACGAGGAGCGCTTCGGCGAGTATGAGACCATTCTGCCGTTGCCCGACGGCTACCGATTGCCAACGGAGGCCGAATGGGTCTGGGCCATGCGCTATGCGGGCCGCGAAAAAGCCTACAAGTACAGTTGGGGCGACAACTGGCCACCGCGCGCCGACGCGGGAAATTTTGCGGACCGTTCCGCCGCCGGGCTCGTGCCCAGTATCCTGCCGGGCTACGATGACGGGTATGCGGCCACCGCGCCTGTCGGGCGCTTTCCCGCGAACGCGCTGGGGCTGTTCGACGCTGGCGGCAACGTGGCCGAATGGGTCAACGACTTTTACACGGTACCAACGCCGGGCCTGAAAGAGCCCTTGCGAGATCCGACCGGGCCGGAACGCGGCAAGACTCACGTAATACGTGGTTCGAGCTGGAAACACGCCGGCAATACGGAATTGCGGCTGAGTTTTCGCGACTACGGTAGCGACCCGCGGACGGATGTCGGCTTCCGGATTGTTCGCAATGCCGAATAGCGGCCCGGGGAAACGAATTTTTGTGCGACGAATTAGGTGCTTTGCGGTCCAACATCGGAGAGTGCTGCTAATGGAGAATGTATGAGCCGCGTTACAGGCGTGTTGTTGCTGCTGTTGCTGATTGCGATTTCGGGCAAGGGCTGGTCACAAGCCGCGGACGACGATGCGCCGGCGCCGGCCAGCGAACCGGAAGCACAGGCTGCGGCCGAAGAGCCGGAACCGGAACCCGAAGTTCTCGAAACAGACGACGAAAGCTATCTCGATATTGATGACAAGGATTTCAAACCGAGCGAAGAAATTCCAACGGATCAGTCCATTCCATTTCCGACTGACATCTGAACCCCAAGGGCTTCTGCATAGATGAAAAAGAAAAACATCCCGATTGAATTTGTCTTTCAGCTTTTCGCGCTGATTATTTCCATCATTGTCGTGCACGCATTTTACGTGTCGGTGGTGCGACCGAATGCAGCCCAGGTAATTGAAGAGCAGGCGGCGCTGGTTGCGGAGAACCCCGACTACGTCAAAGAGCGTTCGGTATGGGTTCTTATCAAGGACCTCGAGCAGGAATCCTGTTTCGTCCTGATGTTCTGGGCGCTCGCGATCATGGCGTTCAAAGCGTTCAAGATTCTCGGCGAACGCCGCTTGCTGGATGTGGATCTCGTACCAGTCGCGGATGGGATGCGCATATTGCCTGAGGACACGCGCGAGTTTGCGCGCCAGGTACAGGCGCTGCCCGAGGACCGGCAAGCCATGTTGCTGCCGCGTGCACTACTGAATGCGCTGCGCCGCTTCGCCTCCACGCGCAATATCCAGGACGTTGCTACGAGTACCCATACTATCTGCGAGTCGGAAGCCGAACGCCTGGAGTCCGAACTGTCGATGATCCGCTATATCTCCTGGGCGATTCCGTCGATCGGCTTTATCGGTACGGTACGCGGTATTGGCGAGGCACTCGCGCAGGCGGACAAGGCCGTGCAGGGCGACATAGCGGGCGTAACGCAGAGCCTTGGTGTGGCGTTCAACTCAACCTTTATCGCATTGCTGATCAGCATTTTCCTGATGTTCCTGGTGCACCAGTTGCAGCTCGTGCAGGAGCGTCTTGTGTTTGACAGCGAAGCCTACTGTGACGAAAAGCTGATCCGTCACCTGAAAGCCGACTAGCCAGGGATCGCTATGAGTTTGCTGGCAGCGGACATTAATGATGCCGGAGTAACGGTACTCTCGAACGATGGCGTGCTCTATCGCGAGCCGGGTTTTGCGTTGCTCGATGATGCACAACTCGTGACTGGCGTTGCGGCGTACAAATGGGCACGCGTGAAGCCGCGGCATATCCACGACAAGTTCTGGTCCAGCCTCAGCGTTGACGCGCTACCGGACCGGCGCTTCCGGCATCTGTCATCGGCTGATCTCGTGAGCCGCCAGTTAGAAGACTTGTGGCGCGCAGTGTCTGACAAGGGCGACCGGCTGGTCGTCGCCGTGCCTGCTTACATGAGCGCCGACAAGCTGGGCCTGTTTCTCGGCATCTGCAACGAACTTGGGGTGCCCGTGGCCGCGCTCGTTGATGCGGCAGTGGCATCGACGCGCCGGGAATACGTGAATGCTCGTCTCGTGCATGTCGACATAAGCCTGCATTCAACCATGCTTACGCGCATGGCACAGCCCGGTCGGGCGCAGGCGGAAAAATCAATGCTGATCGAGGATAGCGGGCTGGTGGCGTTGCACAATGCCTGGATCCGCAGTCTGGCCGAAGCTTTCGTCCAGCAATCGCGCTTTGATCCGCTTCACACGGCCGAAACCGAACAGTTGATGCTGGACCGTATGCCCGAATGGCTCCTGGCGGCATCAGCGGGTGGCGCGATTGATATTGAACTGGAGCACGGCGGCTTGCGTCATGCGGCGCAGATTGATGCGCTGGCATTAATTGCGGAGGCAGCGCCCGTGTACCAGCGCATCATCAGCCAGTTGCGTGCGCTGGTCCGGGCCGACGAAACGCCGGCCTTGCAGCTTAGTGACCGGGCCGCAGCGTTGCCCGGACTGGCCGACATGCTCAAAGCCCGGGTGGGCGGTGAAGTGTATGTGCTGGAGGCCGCTGCCACGGCACGCGGCCTGTTGGGGCGTTGCCGCGACATGGCACCGAACAGCCAGCAGGTCAGCCTGCTACGCCAATTACCCTGGGATCAGGCTGCCACCGAAGTGACGATTGCCAGTGAGGCGGACCGTGGCGGCCAACCGACGCACCTTCTGTTTGAGAATACGGCCTACGAACTGACGTCGCAGGCATTGAATCTCGGTTCACAAGCGGTTGCCGGCGAACGCTGGGTTGATCTGGCGAGCAACATACCGGGTGTATCGCGCCGTCACTGTTCATTGCAGATCGAAAACGGGCAGTGCGTGGTACGCGACTTCAGTCGCTACGGAACCTTCTTGAATGGCCATCGGCTCGACGGATCGGCGGTGCTGCAGATTGGCGATGTCCTGCGCATCGGTACGCCCGGGTATGAGTTACGACTGATCACGACGGATGCAAGCGATGGCGCGTAGACGTCGCGACTCGCAAATTTTCAGCATGTCGTTTCTCGACTGCATGAGCTGCGGGTTTGGCGCGGTTATCTTGTTCTTCATGATCATCAATGCGCAGGTTCGCGAGACAACCGAAGACGATCCTGATGATCGCATGGCCGAAACGAGGAAACTCGAGGTCGAAGTCCTTGAGGGGCGCAAGAACCTCGTTCTCGCCAGGAACACGATCGAAGAGCTTGAGGCGCGCAAGGAAACGACCCAGGGACAGATCGACCAGATCCTCGCGTTGCTCGAAGAGTTGCGTGCCGAGCTGTCCAAGTACGATAACGACACACTTGCCAAGATCGAACGCGTTGAAGACCTGCAATCCGACATCAAGACGCTGGAAGCTGAAGTCGAGCGGCTGCTCAAGCTTGCCGAAGAGCAACAGAATGAAGGCGACCGTATTCGCGAGTTTGACGACGAAGGCCAGGGTGCGCGCCAGTACCTGACCGGGCTCAAGCTTGATGGGCAACGTACGCTTATCCTGGTGGATCGTTCCGCCAGCATGCTGGATGACACGATCGTTAATATTATTCGCAGACGCAACATGTCCGATGCCGACAAGCTGCGCGCGGTCAAATGGCGCCAGGTGGTAGCCAGCGTCGACTGGCTGACGGCGCAGATCAAACCCGGTAGCGAGTTCCAGATCTACATGTTCAATAACGTGGCGGAGCCCGTTATCAAGGGCAGTGGCGGGACCTGGCTCAAGGCTGAAGACTCTTCGCAACTCGATGAGGCCGTGAGAGTGCTGCGCGGTACCGTGCCGTCCAACGGCACCAACATGCAGGCTGCATTGGCTATCGCACGCCAAATGCAACCGCGACCCGACAATATCGTGTTGTTCGCCGATGGATTACCGACGATGGATGCTCCGACATCCAACCGCACATCCATTTCCAGCGGGCAGCGCGTGTCGCTGTTTCGGGCCGCAGCGCGGGAATTGCCGAGCGGCGTCCCCGTAAATGTGCTGTTGTATCCGCTTGAAGGTGATTTCGAAGCGCCAATTCTCTTTTGGGAGATGGCCTTCGAATCCGGCGGCTCGTTAATCAGTGTCAGCCGTGACTGGCCATAGCGGACGGAGGGTAAGCAATGAGACGTCGTCGCAATGTTGAAGCATTCAGCCTGTCGTTCCTCGATTGTATTTGCTGTGGATTCGGGGCAATTATTCTGCTGCTCGTGCTTAGCAAGATCTATGAGCCGGTGATTATTGAAAAGACCCAGGACGATCTCGATTCCCTGATCGCGCTTTTGCAACAGGAATTGTTCGATATTCGCGGTGAGACGACCGTGCTTAATCGCAAGCTCAAGGATGTTCGGGAGCAAACCTCGGAGTCGACCCGGAGTCTCGCGCGTTTGCAGGGCGAACTGGACACTGTTCGCGGCCAGTACGCTCTGTCACAGCAGCAGACGCAGTCACTTGCCGATGAAGGTGAGTTACGTACTGTCAAACAACGTCTGACCGAAGAGATGATTCGGCTGCAACCTTACTACCGGGCAGCAGACGACGATGCCGTTGCCGGAATCCCGGTTGACAGTGAATACGTGATATTCGTTGTCGATACATCGGGCAGCATGCACCAGTACAACTGGGACCGGGCGATTCGCAAGATCGAGGAAACACTGAACGTGTATCCCGAAGTCAAAGGTATCCAGATACTGAATGACAACGGCAAGTACATGTTCCAGCAGTATGCCGGCAAATGGATTCCGGATACGCCAGGGCGCCGAGAAGCCATTATCAACACGATGCGAACCTGGCGGCCTTTCAGCGACAGTAACCCGGCCGACGGCATCATTTACGCAATTAACGCATTCTGGTCGCCCGAGAAAAAAATAAGCATCTATGTCTTTGGCGACGAATTCTCAGGCGGCTCAATTGAAAGGGTTGTACGTCAGATCGAATCCGTCAATCTGGTCACGTCGACGGGGGAGCGCCTCGTGCGTATCCACGGCGTCGGATTTCCATTGCTGGGTATCGGTGGTGGTGGAATTCCCCCAACGGCGCGCCAGTTCGCGCAACTCATGCGTATTCTTTGTGATCGGAACGGCGGCACGTTTGTTGCCTTGAATCGTCGCGATTAGCGGAATTTTCAGCCTGCCACTTTTTGCCACGATTCATCGCGAGCTTCGCACTTGTCTGTCGCAGCGCGGCCGTTTTCCGGCGCTGTAATGTGTCCAACGAAAGCTATTGTGGCTTTCATCTGCAAAGGACACACAACATGCGAAAATTCATCTGGACTGTTACTGCACTTACCGTGGTTGCGTCTGTGCCTGTCGCACAGGCAGAAGGTGCCTCCAAAGAAGAGTCGATTGGCGTAGGCGCCGGTGCCGTGATCGGTGCGGCGGCAGGCGGCCCGATCGGTTTTATAGTGGGCTCGGCAATTGGCGCCAAGATTGGCGATACGCTGCACAAGAAGAACGACAGCATCGAAGTATTGTCAGTCTCGCTCGAAGACTCACGACGCAATGCCGACGAACTGGAGCTTGACGTGCGCGCACTAAGTGCCGACCTGAACTCGATTAGCGGCGACTTGCGAGAGCTCGAACGTATTGCTCACCCGGAACTTCTCAGCCTTATGCAGGCCGGTATAGAGATGGACCTGCTGTTTCGCACTGATGAGTCGGCATTGACGGAGCATACAAGTGAACGTCTCGCCGCTTTCGGCCAGGCGCTGGCATCAATGCCGAACATCCAGATTCATCTCGACGGCTTTGCGGATGAGCGCGGTGCGGCCAACTACAACCAGCAGCTTTCTGAGCAACGGGTCAGCTACGTACGCGACCAGCTAGTGCAGGCAGGCGTCAGCCCGGAGCGAATCAGCGAAGTGGCGCACGGCGAAGTTGCGGCACCTGATGCGTCAATCGACAGTCTGGCCTTTGAGCGGCGGGTCAGTCTCAAGGTTTTTATCGAGGATCCAAACGCGTTTGCATCGAACCCTTAGCCATTAGTGCCAGCATCGGGGTCGGGCCGCCTTGCTAAGGGGCCTGACCCTTGTTGGTTGACGTTGTTATACTGCCGCACATGCGCGAAGAGCTGGCCGACCAACACTGCAAACCCTGCGAGGGTGGCATACCCCCATTGACGGCGGAACAGGCAGGGCATCTGATGAAAGGACTGCACAAGGACTGGAAGTTTAGTCCCGATGGTTCAAGCATTCTGCGCACATTCGAGTTTCCCGCGTATAGCCGGACGCTCGGGTTTGCCAATGCCGTAGCCTGGATAGCAATCAGTGAGGGACACCATCCACAACTGGTGCTTAACTATGGAAGCTGCGAAGTGTCATTCTCGACGCATGCTGTCAAAGGACTTACGGACAATGATTTTATTTGCGCCGCCAAAGTCGACCGGCTCTAGGTTGTGTTGAATTGCTGACGCTCGCTGACATAGAGCAGGCTGCCAGTCGTCTCGACGGTGTGGCTGTCCGGACGCCGCTCATCGAAAACCAGGTGCTCAATGAGATTGCGGGTGGCCGCGTGTTGCTCAAGGCGGAATGCTTGCAACGTACAGGCTCGTTCAAAATTCGTGGCGCCTACAATCTGCTCAGCCAGCTTACGCCGGCACAGGCGGCGCGCGGTGTGGTTGCATGGTCGTCAGGCAACCACGCGCAAGGTGTGGCGAGCGCGGCACGAATGCTGGGTATTGCGGCCGCGATCGTCATGCCCGAGGATGCGCCGCGCTCCAAGCTTGAGAACACGCGCAAGCTGGGTGGTGAGGTCATACTCTACGATCGGTATACGGCCGACCGCGAGGAAATCGCGCGCGAACTGGGCAAAAAGCGCGGCGCTGAACTCGTGCCGTCCTACGACCATGTTCATATCATTGCCGGTCAGGGCACCGTTGGGCTTGAGATTACCGAGGAGTGTCAGTCGCTTGGCGATGTGCCCGAGCAGGTGCTTATTTGCTGCGGCGGAGGGGGTCTAACCTCCGGCTCGGCGATAGCACTGAAGGCGTTGCTGCCGAAGGTTCAGGTGTATGCCGTGGAGCCCGAACACTTTGACGATACGGCGCGTTCTTTTCGTGCGGGTGAGCGCCAGCGCGTTGACGCCAATGCACGATCGATTTGCGATGCACTGCAAACGTCCATGCCCGGTGAGATTACCTTCGGGATTAACCGCTCGCTGGGTGTTGAGGCCCTGCTGGTCAGTGATGATGAAGTCAAAGAAGCGATGCGCTTTGCGTTTCGTGAGCTGAAACTGGTGGTGGAGCCGGGTGGGGCGGTGGCGTTGGCGGCTATTCTCACCCGGAAGGTGGCTACCACTGGCAAGACCACGGTCGCCGTACTGAGTGGTGGTAATGTCGACGCTGACCTGTTTGCGTCAATCCAGGCGGGCTAGCTCGGGCTGGGTCAGGCCGATCCGAAACCGGGCTTGCGCAGCAAAGACATGATCGGTCGCGCCGGTCGCACGATATCCGTCGTTTCCAGCGATTGCCGGCGCCGCTCTTCCCAGCCATCCAGCCAGTCCACGATGCGATTAATCTCCTGCACATCCGGTTTGACTTTCGACGGCTGCATTTCGTGCAGGCCGATGCCCTGTTCCGCAGAGTGCACGAAATTCTGACTGTCGCGGAGCACCGAAATAATCGGAATACCCAGTGAGTCGAGGAAGCGCATGAGTCGTTCCAGGCTCTTGGTGTTCTTGCGAGTACGGTTCGCAACCACGGCGAGTTTGCGTTCGCTGCGGTCAATCTTGGCAACCAGCAGCAAGTCAGCAATACACCGCGATGCGGCATGGATGTCCATTAGCGAGGGCAGCACCGGGATCAGGATGCTCGACGAGTCTCGCGTCAGTTCGCGCAGATCGTCGTGCGTCACGCCGGCGGGCGAATCGATGATCAGGTTTTTTGTTTCGTTCGGTACCCGCAGCTGCCAGCTCCGGGTTGCCTGCATCGAGTTCTTGTACGCGGCCACCCCGTGTATCGGCGGCAGGTCTTTCGGCCGCCGTTCAAGCCAGGCCATGGTCGAGCCCTGCGGGTCGTAATCCATGATGGCCGGCACCGAATCGCGCTGCGCATAGCAAGCGGCGATATTCGTTGCGAGCGTCGATTTTCCGCAGCCCCCCTTGGGGTTCAGAATGACGATCCGGTTTCGGTTTCCATGGTGCCGTGTATTCAAGATAATTTCCGCAAACAACTGAAAGCTGTAGAGATTGCAACTTAGCAATTGGCCGAGCGAAGGTCCTTGAGCCGGTTCACATAATACTTGAAAAGCCTGTCGTCACGCGAGCAGCAGGTTGCCGCTTTCGTCGCTGACCCGGCGGGCGACCACGCGTCGGTCGAGATTCCCGGCCAGTGTTTGTGCAAGATCCGCAAGAAATACCGGGTCTGCAAAGTGCCAGGAGTGTCCGTTGTCGCGGCGATCGGCGAAGGTCTGGTTGAAGTAGCGGCCGCAATTGACGTTGACGGCATTCGACGGCGCGTCACCGGGCAGGCCGCGGCGTCCTGCGCGCGGCGCGACGCCGGCACGTTTGACGTCGGAGAGTTTTAGCACAGCGTCGTAGGGGTTCTGGTAATTCGTCAGCCGTGTGCAGTGCCTGTAGAGCGAGCGTGAACGGGCGTCGCCAGCGCTCATTGATGTGCTCGAAATGTCAGCGCCTACCAGGCAGATTTGCGAGACATTCCAGTTACTTGCGGCGATCGCAGGGCGGTCATCCGCGTCGTCGAAGGCTTCGCGCAGTACGTAGCAGCCCATTGAGTGCGCGACGACGTGCAAGTTAATTTCGCAGCCGCGGTATTGCGTTGCCGCCAGTGTGGCGATGCCGTCGTCCACGAGTTTGAGGGCCGTGATTTTCGCATCGCTGCGGTCTTCGAGGTAGTTAATCGCCCGGTCGTCGCTCGGCCAGTCAAAGCTGACGAGGGTGCCATTGAAGCCGGCCGCGGGCAGGTCACGCTGCAGTTGCCGGTGTCTTGCGAGCACCGCCGCCGGGGTCGTGTTGTAGCCGTGCACGAGCACGACAATGTCGCCGCAACCTTTGCCGGTCAGCGGGTTGCGGCCTGTGTGAGCGTGTGCCAGTACCTCGTCAACCCACATTTTGCGCGAAATACGCTGTTCGGGTTGCGGGTCGGCTCCGTCCGGCACCCGCAGGAATCGCACGGGGCCTGGCTCATTGCCAAAGCGTCCTGCGTGCGTATTGCGAACGGCAATCAGGTAGTCCGGCATCCTCTATCCCCTTATGTAAAGTTCGTTGCCTGGAGCATTCTTGCGCCGCTGTTGTGTATTTGCAACATTCTGACCCCTGTTATAGAGGCTGAGAACAAAACATTTACAATACTGTTGCGATCTCGCATCATTGGCAAATGGTTACAGGGGAAATCCCTGTTGCCCGGCGATGAGCCGCAAAATAGTGGCCCCGCCGAATTAAAAACAGCATAAGGGGTAGTAAATGATAGTCGACCTTAGTCGCGCACGCCGTGCGCCTGTCTTTGGGTCTCTCGCCGTGCTCTTTGCGGCTTTGGGCCTATCATTCCCGGCATTCGCCCAGAATGATGACAACGATTCGGAATCCGACAATTCCGAAATGCGAGATGCTCCCAGCGAAGAAATTACGGTAACGGGGTCGCGGCTCAAGCGTGACACCTTTACAAGTATTTCGCCGCTGCAGGTCATCACCACACAATCTTCGCGTGAAGTCGGCCTTATTGATGCCGGCGCCATCCTGCAGGAATCGACTGCCGCAAGTGGCGTACAAATCGATCTGACCTTCCAGGGCTTCGTACTCGACAACGGTCCGGGTGCCAGCACCGTGGATTTGCGCGGACTTGGCGCGGATCGCACATTGCTGCTTGTGAATGGTCGTCGTCTGGCGCCTTCCGGCGTTGAAGGCGCGCCTTCTTCACCGGACACGAACCTGATCCCGGGCATGCTTGTGCAGCAGTATGAAGTGCTGCTCGACGGCGCGTCTTCGGTCTACGGTTCTGACGCGGTTGCCGGTGTGGTTAACGTGATTATGCGCAAAGACTTCGACGGTTTTGAGGTTGAGGCATACAGAACTCTGCCTTCAGCCGATTTCAGTGCAGGAACCGAGAATCGCATCAGCGCTGCCTGGGGTTACAACGGTGACCGTGGTTTCTTCGGCATTGGTGCCGAGTACCGCGATATCGACCCGGTAACACTGGCGGATCGCGAATGGACGCAGAAGTGCCAGCGTCACGCGGAAGTTACCGAGACCGGCGAGATTCGTTCCACGGATCTTTACACGATTAATGTTCGTGGCATGGAAGAGCGCCCGAACAGCGACTGTGTTGTTGGCGCACAAACTGGTTATTTCTCCGAGCAGAGCGGTGCGTTGCAATTCGGCAGCATGTTCTATGAAGAAGGTTCCAACCAGACGCGTCTTTCAAACTATGCGGACTACAATACATACAGTCTCGTGACCGACGCTGACGGCGATGGTTTCGCCGACGCCAACTTCTTCGACCACATCATGAATGGTCGGGAACAGTTCGCACACATCATTCCTGATCTGTCGCAGACAGCGGTTATGGCTTTCGGTGAGTACACCTTTTCGGGTGAGGCGAACCTGACACCGTATTTCGAAGCTCAGTACAACCGTCGCACCAGCTTCCAGAACTCGGGTGCATCACAGTTGTTCCCGTGGGTCCCGTTCAACAATCCGTACAACCCCTGTAACCCGGGCGCTGTAGGTGGTGTTGACTGTGGCGAAGCTTTTGACGACTTGATGACGAACCCGAACTACGTGGCTGATTTCACCGCGGCTTACGGGGTAGACCCGGCCACGGCAGGCGTTCTGATTGGTCCGATTGGACCAATCTACGTTCAGCCGGTGGTCTCTGTTAGTGGTGATCGCAACACGACTGACGTGACGATCGAACAGGTTCGTGCCGTTGCCGGTATTCGTGGCGACATACCATTCATGAATTTTGGCAGCATCGAGAACTGGGCGTTTGACGTCTATGCGACGCATACCAAGTCAGAAGGTGATTCGTCCCGCGCAGGTATTCGCGGTACCACCCACCCAGGCTGGGGTGTGCCGGGAACCGGAGATCGCCTGGGTCTCGCACTTGGCTGGTACTCTTCGGCAGGTATACCCTGCGAAAACGACTCGGGCGAAGTGCTCGGTGCCGATATAACGACGGGCTGTGTTCCGGTAAATATGTTTGCGCCATCTCTGATGGGGCAGGTCGTAGGCGACTTCGCAACGCAGGCTGAGCGGGACTACCTGTTCGACACTCGCGATTTCACCACCGAGTACACACAGAATATCGTTTCGGCATACGCCAACGGCGAGCTCTTCTCGCTGCCTGGCGGCGAAGTACTGTTCGGTATCGGTGCTGAGTACCGTACTGATGAGATCAAGTCGGTGCCGGACGATGTAGCTGCGGACGGTTTATTCTTCGGCTTCTTCTCGGATCTGGGTGCAGTTGGTGAGAAAGACACCATGGAGTATTTTGCCGAGGTCGAGCTGCCCCTGCTTGCAGGTGTGCCGATGTTCCAGGAGCTGACGGCGAATATCTCGACCCGCCACACGAAAGACGAGTACTACGGCGGCGCGTGGACCTACTCAGGCAAGCTGGCCTGGCGTCCAATCGACTCACTATTGCTCCGCGGTACGGTCGGTACGTCTTATCGTGCACCGAACCTGCGTGAAAACTTCCTGCTCGGCCAGACCGGCTTCCAGAACCTCACAGATCCCTGCGTTGTTCCGGACGCGGCCTATGATCCGATCAATGGTTATGATCCCAACAATGACAATCGTCCGGCGGAAGTTCTTTCAAACTGCCAGGCACAGGGCATCGACCCGACGACATTTGTCAATGGTGGCAACCAGGTTTACAGCGTAGAAATCGATGGTGGTGGTGCGCTGGACCTCGCGGAAGAGAAGTCTGATTCCTACTCGGCGGGCCTGACCTGGGAACAACCGTTCTTCACGGCGTTTGATTTTGTGGTTGCTGCGACCTACTACGAAATCAGTATTCGTGACGAGATCATTGAGCCGAGTGCCGCGTTTATCGTGCAGGATTGTTTCTACGACCTGGAGGGCGACAGCGCGTTCTGCTCACGCATCGACCGCGATCCGTCGGACAACACGATGTCTTTGATCGACGAAGGCTTCATTAACCGCGATCAGCAGAAAGCACGCGGCGTCGACTTGAACATGCGCCTCGACTGGCCGACACAGATGTTTGGCAAGGCCGTGGACTTCGGCGCAGAGCTCGCAATGAACCGGTCTCTGGAACTGTCGAACCGCCTCCAGCTTGACGGCGGTGTTGTCGAGTCCGACGATTTCATCGGTGAGTTTGGCTACCCGGAATGGAAGGGTCGCCTGACATTGAGAGCCGACGTTGGTAAGTTCCGCTACACCTGGTCTACACGTTACGTAGGTTCGGTTGAGCAGGACGAAGAGGGTATTGATCCTTACGACGATATCTTCACGGGCTTTGCTGATACCTGCCTCGGCCCGCAGAACGGTGACGTGAATTGCCGCAACATCGGCTATGCATCGAATTACTTCACGCACGATGCTTCCGTGTATTTCTACGGTGATTCCTGGACCATCGGCGCTGGCTTGCGCAATGTGTTTAACGAAGAACCACCGCTGGTTGACGGCGCTGAAGTCTTCTCGTTTAACAACGTTCCTTTCGGTGCTGGCTACGACATTCTGGGCCGCACACTGTTTGCGAACATTGCCTACAACTTCCAGTAAGTTCGGCTTTTTGTTAGGCGTATGAATAGGGCGGCCTGCGGGGAGACTTGCAGGCCGCTTTTTTTTATGTGCCCAGATTCGCTAGAATCAATCCAAACTATCGATCAGGTCTTAAACATGAGCAATCGAAAATTCGTTTCTATTGTCGCGACACTCGTTGCCGCTATCTCTATGGCGCACACACCGTCTGCGCTGGCATCAGACCCCTATCCGCTTGAGTATTTCGCCTTGCGCGAAGTTGTGAGCAATGTTGCTGTTTCGCCGAATGGCGAGCAGTTGGCAATGCTAAAAATTCTGACTCGCGAAGGTAACCCGATTCTGCACATCTATGAGGCAGGCAATCTCGAGAAGGACCCGTTTGTCGTCAATGCCGACCCCATGGAAATTCGCAACTACTACTGGGCCAGCGACTCGCATATCGTGTTGACGCTGCGTCAGCGTGTGCGCGACAAGATCGAGGGCCAGAATCAGGGCGTTTATGAGCAGCGCATCGCTATTCTGAATGTGAAAAAGAAGGAATTCGATGACTTCCCGGCGGCGGCACCCATTGTCGAAAACCTGTTGCCCGGTAAGGCGACCAAGATAATTATTTCTGAGCAGCCCGGGGCCGGCGAAGACCTGTCGCTCGAAAAAGCATTTCGGCCGCGAGCGTATTACGAGATGGATCTCAACCGGGGCACAAAAAAGCTCCTGATTCGCGGCAAGATCGATATGGGACAAATCGAGTTCGACAGCGAGGGCAATCCGCTATTTGGGCGTGGTTTTGACCTGGGCAGCAAAGAGTATGTCTGGTATTACCGCGAAAAAGGCAAGAAGGGCTGGGACGATGTGCTTCGAATTCACGAGGATGACTTCGAGACCTGGTTTATTGAAGTTGAAGGTCTCGACGATGCCGTACCAGGCAACCTGATTGTTAAGGCGCACAACGGTGACGACAAGCTTGGGCTATGGTCCTACAACACCAAAACCCGGAATTATGACGAACTCCTGTACCGGCGCTCTGACGTTGACGTGTACGGTGTTCGACGCCACAGCAATACCTGGGAGTATCCCGACCGGATTACCGCTGTCAGCTATTTCACGGATAAATTCTATTTCGAGTATTTTGACGAGGTTGAGGGTGCCACCTTCAAGCAACTCGAGAGCCTGATCCCTGGCGCGCACTACGTTAGCATTACCTCGCGCTCGCGGGACGGCAATACATTGACGGCCCGGAATATCGGGCCTCGTGACCCGGGCACTTACTACCTGCTGCACGACGGCGAGTTCAAGGTGGTTGGGAGTGAGCAACCCTTGCTTGAGCCCGAGGAACTGGCTGACGTTGAGTACATAAAATACAAGGCGCGGGACGGGCGCGATCTGGTGATGTACGTAACCAAGCCGAATAGCGAGGGCCCGTTCCCCACCATCGTTTTGCCGCACGGTGGTCCGCATGTGCACGAGATCATTCTGTACGACGAGTGGGCACAAATGTTGGCTAACAATGGTTACATGGTCATACAGCCACAGTACCGGATGTCGATGGGCTATGGTTTTGATCACTTCCGCAGTGCGTTCAACAACGGCAGCCAGGGTGGCCGCAAGATGCAGGACGACAAGGACGATGCGGCGCTCTACATGGTCGAGCAGGGTCTCGCTGATCCTGACCGGCTCGCGATGTTTGGCTGGTCCTATGGCGGATATGCCGCGCTGGTCGCAGCCTCAAGAACACCGCAGATTTATCAGTGTGTGATAGCGGGCGCTGCTGTGGCCGATTACATTCGGCAGGCGAATGAGTACCCGAACCCGCGCGGTACCGGCAAGATCTTCACCGAAGACTACCAGTACGGTGTGGTGAATCCGGTCGACGAAGTGCCCAAGGTAAACGTGCCTATCTTGCTGATTCATGGCAGCGTTGACCAGCGCGTTCGCCCGCGGCAGGCAAAGTTGTACCTGACGCAACTCGAAAAATACAACAAGAACTACAAGTACCTCGAACTGGATGGCGCTGACCATTTCTCGAACACGCTGTTCTATCAGCACCAGATTGACTTGTACGAGGGCCTGATCAGTTTCCTGAAGAACGATTGCGGTCCGGGGGGGCTGTAAATCGATACGGCTACCGGAGGTCAGGCGATCAAGCCTGGCCTCCGCAGCCAAACTCAGAACATTTCGCTGGGGCCGGGCGTATCTTCTGATGGCTGTTCGCGACTGTTGATGAAGTCGCCCGTAATCATCTTGGAGTAGCTCAAACCCGGTCCGACCATCGGGTACACACCCGCGTCCGGGTCAATTATGACCTCGAGAAATGCGGGACCTTCAAATTTCATGAAGTCGCGAATCATGGCCGGCAGATTCTCTTTGCGCTCCAGGCGCTTAGAGAATTCGAACCCGTCGGCGTCGGCCGCTTTTACGAAGTCTTTGCGGTGCAGTGATTTGTCACTGCCGGACATGCGGCTGTTGTAATACAGCTTCTGCCACTGGCGTACCATGCCGTCACCGTAATTGTTCAGAACAATTACCTTGATTGGCAGTTTGTAAGTTGTCGCGGTTTCGAGCTCGCCAATATTCATACGGATACTGGCATCACCGTCAATGTCGATAACGATGCGGTCCGGCTGCGCAAACTGGGCGCCAATTGCGGCGGGCAAGCCGAAGCCCATTGTGCCCATGCTGCCTGACGTGAGCCAGAGGCGCGGTTCGCGATAATCGAAATACTGCGCAGCCCACATCTGGTGCTGCCCAACGCCCGTCGAGATGATCGCTTCGCCCTGCGTCCAGCGATTGATCTCCTCGATAACGGCATAGGGCTGAATCAGCTCACTTTCCTTGTCGTAATTCAAACAGTAGGTTTTCTTCAGGTCTGCGATCTCAGCGTGCCAGGTACTGAAATCGCACTCGAAATTGATGCGCTTACCGTAGTCACGAAGGTCGCTTAAGTCGCGCTCAAGCATGCCGACATGGTGCCAGTCGACACGTTTTACCTTGCCGATCTCGGCCACATCGACATCGAGGTGCGCGATGTGGCGGGCGTTTGGCGCAAAGTTGGCTGGGTCACCGGCAACACGATCATCGAAGCGTGCACCAACAGCTATAAGAAAGTCACAGTCTTCCACTGCGTAGTTTGCGGATGCGACGCCGTGCATGCCGAGCATATGCAGCGCCAGCGGGTGCGTCGTGTCGCTCGCCCCGAGTGCCATCAGCGTCGTGGTGACCGGTATTCCATAGTCATTGGCGAGGCGTCGCATGGCCTTGGTCGCATTCGCATTAATGACGCCGCCACCTGCATAAATCAACGGGCGCTCGGACTGTGCCAGCATGGAGAAGAAGCGTTTGCAGTCATCGTCTGTCAGGCGATTGTCGACGACGGCATTAAGGCGCCGAAAGTAGCCCGGCAGCTGCAGTTCGCCGTGGCCTTTGAACGTGCCTTCCCAGTTCTGCACGTCTTTCGGAATATCGATGACAACCGGTCCCGGCCGGCCCGAGCGCGCCAGCTTGAACGCACTGCGCATGGTTTCCTCAAGGCGGGCCGCATCCGTGACAAGAAATACATGTTTGGCGACCGCGCCCATGATGGCCGATACCGGTGCCTCCTGAAAGGCGTCGCTGCCAATCGCGCCGGTCGGAACCTGGCCGCAAATAACGACGATGGGAACCGAGTCAGCCATGCTGTCGCGTACCGGTGTGACGGTGTTCGTGGCACCCGGACCTGAGGTCACCATTACCACGCCAACTTTGCCGCTCGCACGGGCATAACCTGCGGCCATGAAACCGGCGCCCTGCTCGTTGGCCGGGACGATCAGTGGAATAGCTGCCGAGCCGTCTGCCCTGCGGTGCTCGTCGTTGTAACGGAACACGGCATCGTAGGTTGGCAATATGGCGCCACCTGAATAACCGAATACGGTGTCGACGCCTTCATCGGCGATGACTTGCACGACGATGTCGGCGCCAGACATTGTCTTGCCGGCTAGTGCGTGGGTGACGTTTTCTGCGGTGCTGTTGCTTGTGTTCACTGGGGCTCTAAATGACCAGGTGGGCCAGGCGACTTAAGGAAGGTGTCTGGCGAGTGTTGAACAAATTCTGGTGCATTGCAATACCGTGCGGACTAAGCGACCATCCGCGACATACACGTGCCGAATTTGGCACGATTTGGTTTCAAACGAAATAACCGGACCGGAAGTTACGATGAGGCATGCAATCTCGGTATTACTGGAAAACGAAGTCGGTGCGCTGACCCGCATGACAGGCATGTTTTCATCACGTGGCTACAATATCGAATCGCTTAATGTCGCACCCACCAACGATGAGCGCCTGTCACGCGTGACCCTGGTTGTCTCCGGTTCAGATGCCGCCATTTCGCAATTGAACGTGCAGCTCGCGAAGCTCGTGGATGTCGTGAACATTCACGATATGACCCTGGGGGAGCACTTCGAGCGCGAACTCGCTATCGTCAAACTCAAGCTCGGCACCGGCGGCTTTGCCAAGGCGATGGTGCTGGCAAAGGAGCACGGCGCCGAGATCCTCGATGATGCGCAGATCAGTTACACGCTGCAGCTAACAGGCCGCGTCAGTGAGGTGGATGCCTTCGTAGCGGCCGCGGCCGACGTGGGCGAAATTTCGGCCGTTGCTCGCAGCGGCAGCGTTGCCGTGTCGAAGGGTGAAGTCACGCTATCGAGTTACGACCGACAGCAACTCCTGTCCGGCTAAACCTGGTGAGCAGTTTCAATGCAGCCGCCTATCATCGGCTCGTTATCAAGGTGGGGTCGGCGCTGCTGATCGACGAGCACGGTGCGCTCGATACAAACTGGTTGCATGGACTGGCTGAAGACGTCGCGCAGCTCCGCGCAAACAATTGCGAAGTACTGATTGTATCTTCCGGTGCGATAGCGATAGGCAGTCGCGTACTGGGTATTAATCGGCGCAAAGCACGGTTGCCCGATCTGCAGGCATCAGCGGCGGCTGGCCAGGTGCAGCTTGCCTCCGCCTACCGCGAAGTGTTCGGCACGCTTGACATTACGACGGCGCAAGTACTCCTGACTCCGAGCGACACTGAAGACCGGCGGCGCTTCCTGAACGCACGCGGCACGCTTGGTCGACTGCTGGAGTGCGGCGTGGTTCCCGTGATCAACGAGAACGACACGGTCGCAACTGAAGAGATTCGCTACGGCGATAACGACCGCCTGGCAGCGCGTGTCGCGCAACTTGTGATGGCAGACGGCTTGCTGCTGTTGTCGGATATCGACGGCTTCTACACAGCCGACCCGCTGCAACACAGCGATGCAAAGCATATCCCCGAGATTCGCGGCATTAGCAGCGAGATGCTGGCGATGGCTGGCGCGGCGCGATCTGACGTGGGTAGCGGTGGCATGCAAACCAAGATCCAGGCCGCTCAAATTGCAACGCATGCTGGCTGCGCTACGATTATCGCGAGCGGTAAACTCACCCGTCCGCTGCAGCGGCTCGGCGAAGGTGCACGCTGCAGCGTATTTTTTGCTGAAGGTTCGCCTGCTGCGGCGCGCAAACAATGGCTGGCGGGCTCGCTCAAGGTAGCAGGTAGCCTGCGTGTCGACGAAGGTGCGGTGCTCGCGCTGAGAAAAGGCAGCAGCCTGTTACCGGTTGGGGTCAGGTCTGTCAAAGGCGATTTCCAACGCGGTGATGCGGTGACGATCACTGCACCGGACGGTCGGGAAATTGGCCGTGGCCTGGCCGAATACGGCGCAAACGAGGCGCAGCTGATTGCAGGCTGTCATTCCGATCAGATCGAAGAACGGCTTGGTTATCGGGGCCGTTCGGTTATGCTGCACAGAGATGAACTGGTTTTATTCGATACCTATGCTTGATACTGATTCAGACACGACTATAGCTGCCGAGATGCAATCGATGGGCCATCGCGCGAAGAAAGCGTTGCGCGAACTGGCCAGCGCGTCCGCGGCGCAACGCAACCGTGCCCTCCAGGCGGCGGCGGCAAGCCTGCGTGAACGCGAAGCAGAAATTCTGGCGGCGAATGCGAAAGACTATGCATCGGCAAGTGCCCGCGGGACAAGCAAGGCATTGCTTGATCGACTGTTGCTTAATGCCGATCGTATCGCTGCAATGGCCACTGGTCTGGAGTCGATCGCGTCGTTGCCAGACCCGGTAGGGCGAGTATTGGCAGAATGGGAGCGGCCCAATGGGCTGCAGATTCAGCGCGTGTCAGTGCCGCTTGGCGTCATTGGCATCATTTATGAGAGTCGTCCGAACGTAACCGCCGATGCGGCTGGCTTGTGCATCAAGTCCGGCAACGCCACGATTTTGCGTGGCGGTTCGGAGAGTTTTCATTCGAGCCATGCCATCTACGAGTGCATGCGTGCGGGCTTAAGGGCGGCCGGCCTTAATCCGGATGCAGTGCAAATGGTCGCTACAACAGACCGGGCTGCCGTCGGCTACCTGCTTTCATCCATGGCCGATTCGATCGATGTCATTGTGCCGCGTGGTGGCAAGAGCCTTATAAAGCGAGTGCAGGACGAGGCACGCGTGCCGGTTATCGGCCATCTCGAGGGCGTTTGCCATGTCTATGTGCATGCCGACGCGGATATCGAGAT
>JAUHZT010000110.1 GCA_030425905.1 Gammaproteobacteria bacterium | reverse complement strand
GGAACTGGAGCGCCAGCTCGCAAAGATCGTCACGGCGCTGGCGCTTATCGACGCCGACATTGTCGGGCTGATTGAACTTGAAAACAACAGCCGGCAATCTCTCGAGGATATTGTCGATGCGCTGAACGCACGCCTCGAGAGTGACGACTATACATTCATCAACACCGGCACCATTGGGCGTGATGCGATCAAGACGGGCTTGCTGTACAAGCCGGCCGCCGTGCGCCCGAGTGGCGAATTCGCGCTGCTGGAATCTCCTGTGGACGCCCGCTTCAATGACCGCCGTAATCGACCCGCGCTCATGCAGACGTTCAGGCACACGGGTAACGGGGCGCAGCTAAGTGTTGTCGTTAATCACCTGAAGTCCAAAGGTTCGGATTGCGTGGCCGATAACGACCCGAATACAGGTGACGGGCAAGGCAACTGCAACCGGACGCGTACGCTGGCTGCGGCAGCACTGCTTGACTGGCTGGCCAGTGACCCTACGGCAAGCAAGGACCCGGATATTTTGCTGCTGGGTGACCTGAATGCCTACCGCATGGAAGACCCGCTGCTAACGCTCGAAACGGGTGGCTTCGTGAACCTGCTGAGCAGGCATGACCAACGTTCCTGGTCTTTCGTCTACGACGGACAGTCCGGCACACTCGACCACGCATTGGCCAGCCCCGGGTTGCTGCCGCAAGTTGTGAACGCGCTCGCGTGGCATATCAATGCCGATGAAGCGCCCTTGTACGACTACAATCTTGAACACGACCGGGACCCGACGCTGTTTGACCCAATGACACCCTATCGCTCATCGGATCACGACCCGATTATTGTGGACTTGCAACTTCGTTAGTCGGTGCTACCGGGCCAGGTCTGACCTGGCGGGCCAAAAACTCGCAGCACCGCGGCGGTGCAGCATCAGCAACGCCAATACCGCAAGCAGGCCAAGCGCTGCCACCACAGCAAGAAACAGGAAATAATTCTGGTGTCCGCCGACGCCGGGGCTCGCGTCCAGGATCCGGCCAGTGATCGGCGCAAAGAAAATTTCCGGCGTAAAACCAACCAGCGACACCATACCGACCGCCGCTCCCGTCAATCGCTTCGGCGTCCGGTTTTCCTCGAGCAGCGCGAAGTACACGCCACGCAGCGCGAATACGGCGAAAAAACTGACGAACAGGTTGATGAGAATCATGTTGCGAGCACCCGTGCCGGGCGCCAACGCAGATAAGGGCAGGTAACTCAGCAACATGATCAAGAACGCGAGCCCGGTCGCCTTCACGGCATTGAAACGGTCGGCAAACAAGCCCGCGAGGATGGCCGCAACAGGACGCAGGTACGCGCCCCATGTCGCGAATTGCGCAGCCGCCACTTCACTCATGCCGAGAACTTCGGTCGCGTACAGTGCATAGTTGTCGAGACCTTTGTAGCCACAGTAAGCCGCAACGACAATGGCCGCCTGCGCCCACACCACGGGCCGCGACATAACAACGAACATGCCCTGCAGGGGGCGAAAGCGCGGCCCGTCGGCACGCTCCGCATCCGGAATTGCTATCCATGTGAGCACGCCTGCCGCCAGGGTCACGAGCGAATAGAGAATAATGACCACCTGCAAGGCCGAGCGCCTGCCAGCCTCTGTTATGGCGTTCGAGTCATCGGGCAACATCGCTGCAAAAACAAACACGAGTAAGGCGGCGACCGTGGCGGCAACAAACCCGCGACCCGCCTCGAGGATGCCGAATGCCGTGCCCTGTGCGCCGCTGCCTCCCCAGTCGCGAGTGGCGCGGATCAACGCCCCCCAAAACAGGAAAATGGAAGTAACGCCCCAGTAGGCGTAGATCAGTCCCATCGCCAGAGGACCGGGTATCAGCGCCATCGCAAAACCGCCCAGCGCAGTCGCGACCAGTGACGCGCTTAGCAGGAAGCGGGCTGAAAAATGGTCGGCAAGCATACCGCCCGGCAAATACGACAGCATGGCGAGCACGCCGTAGAGGGCAAACAGGTCACCAAGCTGGGTATTGCTGAAGCCGAAAACGTCCAGCAATGTCGGGCGAAAAAAGCGCGCCGTATGAAAAGGCAGGGCGAACACCATTTCGCCCGCAACCACCAGGGTCAGAATCAGTAGGTATCGAGACAGAATACCGCTCCGTCAGGCTCAGGTGCGTATTCGGTACCCCGTCTTGAATATCCAGCGCACCAGCAGCAGGCAAATTAGCAGGAATCCGACCGTAATCGCGAGACTCAGCGCGATACTAACGTCGGCATTTTCGTAGAAGCTCCAGCGAAAACCGCTGATCAGGTAAACCAGTGGATTCAACAGGCTGATTTTTTGCCAAATCGCCGGCAGCATGCTGATCGAATAGAACGTACCGCCAAGAAAGGTCAGCGGCATAATCACCAGCACCGGAACGATCGTCAGTTTCTCCCAGCCGTCGGCCCAGACGCCAAGAATGAAACCGAACAGGCAAAACGCAAAGGAAATGAGAACCAGGAACAACAGCGCCACGAACGGGTGTGCAAGTTCAATGCTGACAAAGAAATTTGCCGTAATGAAAATGATACTACCGATGATGATCGACTTGGTTGCCGCGGCGCCCACGAAACCGAGCATGACTTCAATATAGGAAACCGGCGCAGACAGTACTTCATAGAAAGTACCCGTGAAGCGCGGAAAATAAATCGCAAACGAGGAGTTGGAGATGCTCTCGGTCATGATGGACATCATGATCAGCCCGGGAACGATAAATGCGCCATAACTGACGCCGTCAATTTCTGCAATGCGCGAGCCGATTGCTGAGCCGAAAATTACGAAGTACAGCGATGTCGACAGCACAGGCGCGATGATGCTTTGCACAACCGTGCGGAACATGCGCGCCATCTCAGCCCTGTATATAGCTTTCACTGCCTGCAGATTCATGCCGGCCTCTTTACAAGATCCACGAAAATCTCCTCAAGCGAACTCTGCGATGTCGTCAGGTCGCTAAAGTGCACACCCGCCTTTTGCAGGGCACCGAGCAAGGCCGTGATCCCGGTCCGGTTCTCATTGGTGGAATAGGTGTAGACGAGTTCCGCGCCGTGATTGGCAAGCTCCAGTTCATACTCCTCCAGCCCCGGCGGTATCTCGGACAGGTTCTCAATGAGGTTAAGCGTCATCTGCTTGCGGCCAAGCTCCTGCATGAGCCGCGCCTTTTCCTGCACGAGAATAATCTCCCCACCGTTGATAACCCCGACGCGGTCGGCCATTTCTTCGGCTTCCTCAATGTAGTGGGTCGTCAAGATAACGGTGACGCCGTCCTTCTTGAGTGACGAGACAACATTCCACATGTCCTGCCGCAGCTCGACGTCGACGCCGGCGGTGGGTTCATCAAGAAACAGCAGCTCGGGTTCATGTGACAGCGCTTTGGCGATGAGCACACGGCGTTTCATACCGCCGGAAAGCTCGATGATACGGGCGTCTTTCTTATCCCAGAGCGAAAGCGAGCGCAGCAACTTCTCAATATAGTCAGGATTGGCTGACTTGCCGAACAAACCGCGACTGTAGTTGACCGTTTTCAGTACCGACGCGAAAGCGTCGACCGGCAGCTCCTGCGGAACCAGCCCTACGATCGCCCGACTGGCCCGAAACTCGCTGACAATGTTGTGGCCGTTAACAAAGGCCGCACCGGATGTCGGATTCACGATACCGCAAATGATATTGATCAGGGTCGTCTTGCCCGCCCCGTTCGGCCCCAGCAGGGCGAAAATCTCGCCGCGCTGAATTTCCAAATTGATTTTCTTCAGCGCGGTGAAGCCACCCGCATAGGTCTTGGTGAGATCCTGGATAGAAAGAATTGCAGACATCGTGTGAATACTACGCGAAATAATTTATCAGTCACGCACCTGGCGCGCGTAGTGCCTCTTGACGCTCAGGCAAGCCGACTGCCGAGTGGCACGTCCTGGTCGGGTACGCACAGCACGACAGCCCCGTTCTCGTCGTGAAATCCTGTGACGAGGCATTCAGACATCAATGGCCCAATCTGCTTGCGGGGAAAGTTAACCACACCGACTACGAGCCGGCCCGTAAGGCTGTCACAGTCGTAGTGGTCTGTAATCTGGGCGCTGGATTTTCGAACGCCGACCTCAGGGCCAAAATCCACCTCCAGCACATAAGCCGGGTTACGGGCTTCGGGAAACTCCCTGGCCGACAACACCTTGCCCACGCGAAGCTCTACTTTTTCGAAGTCGCTCCAGCTTATCTCGCTTGTTTTACTTTTCATTCACAACCTCCGCGGCTCGCAAGCGCTATTTTCAGTACAGAATACGCGAACCGGCTCGCCTAGCCAGCAGTGTGCGGCAATTTAAGCGCTTCTGCCGGGATACGCCGTGGCGGCAACTTCGGCAGCTAGTCGAGTGACCGACGGACGGAAACGGACTTTAGCTGTGCAAAAACCGCATCGCCTTCCTGTAAACCAAGGCGCCGCAACGAGCAACGGGTAATGCGTGACTGCAACTCCGCATCGCCGCTGCGCAGCTTCAGCAACACCGTACTCGGCGCATCCTCCCTGATGGCGACGATATCGGCCTTGAGCCGGTTCAGGATAGACGAGCGCGAAGTCTCGTCCAGGCTAATGCTGACGTCGTTAGCACGCACACGAACGCGAACGACTTGCGACTTCTCGTAACAGCCCGGTGCGAGCAGGCTCCCCCCTGAAAATTCCAGTCGACTCAAATCAAATGCCGAATCGTAGTCGGCAACCACAGCGTTCAGCACGGCACCGGCTTCGGCCCCGCCGAGCGCGGGCAGGTCCGTGCGAGCAAGCACGTCCTGCAGGGCACCGTTCGCCAGCACCCGCCCGTCGTCGAGCACGAGCAACTGATCACACAATTGACAGATCTCATCGATGCTGTGACTTACATAGAGCACCGGAATACCGAGGCGTGCGTGCAAACGCTCAATGAACGGCAGTACCTCGTGCCGGCGACCGGCATCGAGCGCGGCCAGCGGTTCATCCATCAAGATGAATTGCGGCGCACTGAGCACAGCCCGGCCGATAGCAACACGCTGCGCCTCGCCACCGGACAAGTCCGCCGGGTACCGCCCAAGCAACGAGCCAAGGCCCAGCAACTCAACTACGTTGTCGAAGTCTGTGGCGACCGCGTGACCTGCCCGGCGACGACCGTATTGCAGATTACGCCGCACATCGAGGTGTGGAAAAAGGCGCGGCTCCTGAAACACATAGCCTAATGCCCGGCGGTGCGTAGGCAGGCAAGAGCGCTCCGCCGAATCATCCCAGGTTGCGCCACCAACGCGGAGCAAGGCGTCATCGGCGGCTTCGAGCCCTGCAATACAACGCAACAGGGTGGTCTTGCCGGAGCCCGAAGGACCAAAGATTCCGGTAATGCCACGCAGGGGCAGTTGTTGCGCAATATCAAGGGAGAAATTTTCTCGCCGCAGGCGGTACCGCAGTTCGATATCGCCAGGCATAGCCCCGACCCCTGTCATGACCGGCTCCATTTGCGATTCACAAAGTACATTGCCAGCAGGACGAGAAATGCCATTACCAGTAACACCGCCGAGAGCCGGTGCGCCGCGGAATAATTCATGGACTCGACGTGATCGAAGATCGCAATCGAGATCACCCTTGTCTCGCCCGGAATATTGCCGCCGACCATCAGCACTACGCCGAACTCACCGAGCGTATGCGCAAAACTGAGCACACTCGCAGTCAGAAAGCCCGGTGCAGCCATCGGCATCACCACGGATACAAACGCGTCCAGCGGCCGCGCGCCCAGCGTGCGCGCGGCTTCAAGCTCACGCCGCCCCAGCACCTCGAACGCACTTTGCAAAGGCTGCACCGCAAACGGCAGGCTGTAAACACAGGACGCGATAACCAGACCCGCGAAAGAAAAAGTCAGCGTACTGCCGGTCATTTCCAGCCACCAGCCGCCAATCGTGCCGTAAGGCCCAAGCAATACCAGCAAGTAAAAGCCAAGCACAGTGGGTGGCAGAACGATGGGCAACGCAACAATCGCCTGCAGCGCCGGCTTCAGGCGATTTTTGGAATTTGCCAGCCACCAGGCCAGCGGTGTGCCCAGGAACAACAGGATGACAGTTGTAATCGCAGCCAGTTGCAGCGAGAGCAGCAACGGCCCTGTATCGTTCAGCATCACGCCACCCCGTTGTGCATATTCATTGCACCGGCACCCGGTAGCCAGCCTCTACGATGAGCCGGCGCGCTTCTTCGCTTCGCAGAAAAGACAGGAAGGCGCTCGCGGCCGCGTTGTTCGATGCACGCTGTAACAACACCGCCTGCTGCTCTATCGCATCGTAAGCTGACGCAGGTAACAGCACCGCACAACTTGCCTCGGGTAACGTTGGAGCCTGCAGTTGCGCGGCTGCCACGAAGCCGAGTAAAGCACCACCGTCAACCGCAAACTGTAAGGCCTGCGATACGTTTTCGCCCATGACAAGGTTTGCCTGCACGGCCTGCCATTGCCCGCTGCCAGACAGGTATTGCCGCGCCGCCACGCCGTAGGGCGCGAGCGCCGGGTTCGCAATGGCAAGCTTGCGCTTACCAATAAACTCATGCCAGCGAGCACAAGCCGCACCTGCCAACAGCGGGTCGCGCGAGTAAATTGCCAGCTGACCGAGTGCGTAGGTGAACCGGCTGCCCTCGACTGCGCGACCCTGCTGTTCGAGCAAACGGGGTCGCTCGGCATCCGCGGCCAGCAGAATGTCATACGGCGCCGCGTTCATGATTTGCGCGTAGAGCTTGCCGGTTGACCCACTGCTAAGCCTTACACGGTGCACGCTGCTCGACTCGAAGCGGCGCTTGAGCATCTCGGCGGCTGGCAGGAAGTTGCTTGCAACGGCCGCCACCAGTTCGTCGGCCGCGGCCTGAACCGGCGCAGCCACAAAGAAAACCGCTGTTATCCACAAACGCACGAACTTGCCCACCGGCGGGTCTCCGGGCCCTCAGGGAACCCGCAAGATAGCTGACCACCCGCAGTGCGGAAAGCCTGCGCGGGGAATTAGCGCGGCCGCGCGCGGTCATATTCCAGACAACGGGGGGGAAAACCACTGAAAATGGCGCTCAATACGAAGAGACTGGCGCGCCGCGACTTTCTCGTCGCGATTGGGCGCAGCGTGGGAGGCTCAGCGATGCTCCGCACAATGGCGGCGCTGGGCATCGGGTCAAGCCTGGGCGCCTGCGGTTCCTCGTCCGCTGCGCCACCGCCAGGGTCGCCACCCGTCACCCCACCCCCGGGTCGACCGGCGTCACCACGCCCGGGTGACTGGCCCGGCAATGTCGGCGCGGGCAAGACCGTCACGATTCTGGGCGCCGGCATTGCCGGCATGACCACCGCACTGGAAATGCAGCGGCTCGGATACAACTGCACCGTACTTGAAGCACGCAACAGGGCCGGCGGCCGCAACCGCACGTTGCGCGCGGGTGACATTGTCGAAGAAAGCGCGTCGTCACAACAATGCCTGTTTGATGTCAGCGACAAACTGTACTTCAACGCCGGGCCGTCACGTATCGCCCACCACCACGAATTCTTGCTCGGCTATTGCCGGGAGTTCGCTGTGCCCCTGGAATTATTTGCCAATGACAATCGCGCCGCACTTGTGCATCAGCCCGGCGCTTTTGCGGGACACGCCCAACTGAAACGACGTATTGATGCAGACACCCGTGGCCATATCGCCCGGCTGCTCGCCACCGCTATCAACCAGGATGCGCTCGATCAGGAGCTGAGCGCCGCCGACAAGCACA
This sequence comes from Gammaproteobacteria bacterium, assembly GCA_030425905.1. Taxonomy (GTDB): domain Bacteria; phylum Pseudomonadota; class Gammaproteobacteria; order Steroidobacterales; family Woeseiaceae; genus UBA1847. Next base: position 3,141 of record JAUHZT010000110.1, on the reverse strand, counting down.
ACGTGTTGCGGATGCTGCAGGCATTCGGCGACCTGGACAGTGCTTACAACTACCCGGGTTCCACGCGCGCGGGGTTTCCGGGCCAGGAGACTACTGGCAGCCGGCAACGGACCGAGCGGCTTGAGCCGCTGGCGCTACGGGACCTTGTGGCGGATGTGTTCTGGACGCAGCGCGCCAGCTTTAGCGAAGGTCTGCAACAGCAGCCCAGTATGCTGCAGCCGGTCGGTGGCATGGACCGGATAGCAAGCGCATTCGAGTCGCGGCTTGCGGGCAGTATCGTGTTTGATGCCGAGGTGACGGCCATTCGCAAAACGCCCAACGGCACACGGGTTATCTACCGGCGCATGGGTGCGGATGTGCAAGTAGAGGCAGATTATTGCGTGGTGTGCATCCCGGCATCGGTGCTGCCCGGCATCGCCAATGATTTTTCAGCGGCGCACCGCAGTGAGATTGCTGGCTTTCAGTACACGACTGCCGTGCGCGTTGCATTCCAGTCGCGGCGTTTTTGGGAGCAGGAACATAATATTTTCGGTGGGGTTTCCTGGACTGATCAGGACATTACCCAGATCTGGTATCCCAGCAATGACCCGGGCGCGGCAGACGGTATCGTACTCGGCGCCTACGTATTCGACGGACCGGCTGGCGCAGCGCTTTCGTCGCAACTCCCACCGCAACGCCACGCCACCGTGCTCAACCAGGCCTCTGCCGTGCACCCTGAATTTGCGCAGGAAGCCTCGCGCGCTATCAGCGTGGCGTGGAAGAACGTGCCGTTTCAGCTTGGCGGCTGGGGCATTTCCACGGCCGATGTGCTGCTTACGGCCGACGACACAATTTTCTTTGCCGGCGAACACCTGAGCCACCTGCAGGGCTGGCAGGAAGGCGCCATCCTCTCGGCATACCATGCAATTGACGCGATCGTCGCGCGCGACCTGGCCTGAGCAACAAAGGGCGCGCGACGTCAGCGCCGCCGTTCCAGGCGGCGCTGCTGAGCACCCTCACATCGCGGCCTTCAGTTTTCGGCGATACGCGTGCAATAACGGCTCGGTGTAGCCGTTTGCCTGTTCTGCGCCCTTGAACACCAGGTCACAGGCGGCATTGAATGCCGTGTTGTTGTCAAAGTCTTCACTCATCGGGACATAGGCCGGGTCGGCTGCATTTTGCGCATCCACGACGGCCGCCATGCGCTCGAAAGTGTTCCGTACCTGTTCTTGGTCGACGACACCGTGCATCAGCCAGTTCGCCATGTGCTGGCTGGATATGCGCAGCGTGGCGCGGTCTTCCATGAGACCGACATCATGGATATCAGGCACCTTTGAACAACCGATACCCTGGTCGATCCAGCGTACGACGTAACCAAGAATCCCCTGTGCGTTATTGTCGAGCTCGGCCTGAATTTCGTCGGCCGTCAATCCTGAAACATCGCCCAATGGCGGTGTCAGGATATCGTCGAGACTCGCCAGCGGTCGCGATGCAAGCGCTGCCTGCCGCGCTTGCACATCCACTGCGTGATAGTGCATCGCGTGCAGTGTTGCGGCCGTCGGCGACGGTACCCAGGCGCAACTCGCACCGGCTTCCGGGTGCGCCTGCTTGGTCTCCATCATTTGCTTCATCTCGTCCGGTTTCGGCCACATACCCTTGCCTATTTGCGCCTTGCCGGGCAGCCCGCAACGAATGCCAATGTCCACATTCCAGTCTTCGTAGGCACTGATCCATGGCTGCAGTTTAATGTCGTCTTTGCGCAGAACCGGACCCGCGTGCATGCTTGTATGAATCTCGTCGCCGGTACGGTCAAGAAAGCCTGTATTGATGAACACGAGTCGCTCGCGTACAGCATGTATGCACGCGGCCAGGTTGACTGTCGTACGGCGCTCCTCGTCCATTACGCCGACCTTGATCGTGTTGCGCGGCAAGTTGAGCAAGGTCTCTACCTCACCGAACAAACGATCAGTAAAGGCAGCTTCGGCGGCACCGTGCATTTTTGGCTTGACGATATAGACACTGCCCGAGCGGCTGTTCGGTAACAGGCCCGTGTCGACGGGCCTGGCGATCGCGCAGGCCGTCGTCATGATCGCGTCGAGGATGCCTTCAAAGACCTCGCTCCCGTCAGCGTCGAGGACCGCGTCGCTGGTCATCAGGTGCCCGACGTTGCGCACCAGCATCAGGCTACGACCGGGGAGCACAAACTCCTGGCCGTGTACGTCCGTGAACGTCTTGTCGGCGGCGAGTCTGCGCGTTACCCGCTGACCCGCCTTTTCGAACGCCTCCTCCAGATCGCCGCGAATCAGGCCCAACCAGTTCCGGTAGACAATAATCTTGTCCTTCGCATCGACGGCCGCTACCGAGTCTTCGCAGTCCTGAATGGTCGTCAGTGCCGACTCAAGTACTACATCCGCCAGGTGTGCCGCCGCATTCCGGCCGATCGGGTGGTCGGGATCAATTTGCAGCTCAATGTGCAGCCCGTTATTCCGAAACAGGAAAGACGCTTGCTGCGCGCTACTGGCATGGCCGACGAACTGCTCGGCATGCAGCAGCCCGGATGTACCGCCATCTTTGAGAGTAACCAGCAAACGCGACGGTTGCCCCGGGGCAAGTGCATACGCGGCGACGTCCTTGTGCGAGGCATTGTCCAGCGGGATCGTGCGATCGAGGAACCCGGCCGCGTACTCTATGACGGCGTCGCCGCGGCGCGGGTTGTACGCACCGCCCGGCTCCTTGCCGTCAGCCACATCGATTACGTCGGTGCCATACAGCGCGTCATACAGACTGCCCCAGCGCGCATTGCAGGCATTAAGCGCAAATCGCGCGTTGTTGACCGGAACAACAAGCTGCGGTCCGGCGACCGTCGCAATTTCGGGATCAACATTGGTGGTTGCTATCCGGAACGGTTCGGGTGCTGCTTCAAGGTAGCCGATCGACCTCAGAAAATTGACGTAGTCATCGTGATTTAGCGTCGCTTTGTGTTCAATATGCCAGTCGTCGATTTGTTTTTGCAGCGCATCGCGCTGGGCCAGCAGATCACGGTTAAGCGGCGTGAGCCGCGCAACAATGCCAGCCATGCCTTCCCAGAACGTGGCGGGCTTAATTGGCAGAGCCGGCAACACCTCGTCTTCGACGAAGCGGTAGAAATCTGTATCCACTTGC
>JAUHZT010000109.1 GCA_030425905.1 Gammaproteobacteria bacterium | reverse complement strand
GTCGAGCATGGTGCCGGCGTCGAATGCCACCTTGTCCGTACCCGGAATGAGCACCGCTTCGGCGAGCACGCGTCCAAGGACACGCTCGCGCAGCGGTTCAACGATATCGCCGCCTTCCACGATCGGCGTCATTTCAACGCCATTGCGGGTTTCGCAATCGATCTCCGTGACCACGAGGTCCTGTGCGACATCGACAAGACGTCGAGTCAGGTAACCCGAGTTCGCAGTCTTGAGTGCGGTATCGGCGAGACCCTTACGAGCACCGTGAGTCGAGATGAAGTACTGGAGTACGTCGAGGCCTTCGCGGAAGTTAGCCGTAATGGGCGTCTCGATAATCGAGCCGTCCGGCTTGGCCATCAGGCCACGCATTCCGGCGAGCTGACGAATCTGCGCGGCGGAACCACGAGCACCGGAGTCGGCCATCATGTAAATCGAGTTGAAGGATTCCTGATCGACGGTCTTGCCGCTGGCGTCCTTAACTTTCTCGGTACCCAGCTTGTCCATCATGGCCTTGGCTACCTGGTCATTGGTACGCGACCAGATATCGACAACCTTGTTGTAGCGTTCACCGTCGGTAACCAGACCCGAGGAATACTGATCCTGGATCTCTTTCACTTCGGCTTCCGCAACTGTCAGGATGTCTTCCTTGCTCTCTGGAACAACCATGTCATTAACGCCGATGGAAATACCGGCGCGGGTAGCCTGGCGGAAGCCCATGTACATGAGGCGATCAGCAAACACTACCGTCTTCTTGAGCCCAAGATGGCGATAGCAGGCATTGATCACATTCGAGATGGACTTCTTCGTCATTGCCTTGTTGACAAGGTCAAACGAAAGACCGTGCGGCAGAATCTCGGACAGGATAGCGCGACCGATACTGGTCTCAACGGTGCGCTTCACTCGCACCATTTCACCGTCTTCATTGAGTTCCGACAGCGGTACGCGAACCTTGACCTTCGCCTGCATGTCGACAATGCCGTTCTCGTAAGCGCGACGAGCTTCGTCGATGCTCGAAAGCATCATGCCCTCGCCCTTTGCGTTTACACGTGTACGGGTCATGTAGTACAGACCGAGTACGACGTCCTGCGACGGCACAATGATCGGGTCGCCGTTAGCGGGTGACAGGATATTGTTTGACGACATCATCAACGCGCGTGCTTCGAGCTGCGCCTCAATGGACAGCGGTACGTGGACCGCCATCTGGTCACCGTCAAAGTCGGCGTTGAAGGCTGTGCAGACGAGCGGATGCAGCTGAATGGCCTTGCCTTCGATCAACACCGGCTCGAACGCCTGGATACCCAGGCGATGCAGTGTCGGCGCGCGGTTCAGGAGGACCGGGTGCTCACGAATCACTTCCTCGAGGATGTCCCAGACTTCCGCCCCTTCACGCTCAACCAGGCGCTTGGCGGCCTTGATCGTGGTGGCTTCACCGCGCAGTTGCAACTTGGAGAAAATGAACGGCTTGAACAGTTCCAGCGCCATCTTCTTCGGCAGGCCGCACTGGTGCAGCTTGAGCGTCGGACCGACCACGATAACCGAACGACCGGAATAATCGACGCGCTTACCGAGCAGGTTCTGGCGAAAACGACCCTGCTTACCTTTAATCATGTCCGCAAGCGACTTCAACGGCCGCTTGTTGGTGCCCGTTATCGCACGACCACGACGACCGTTGTCGAGCAGCGCATCTACAGACTCCTGCAGCATGCGTTTTTCGTTACGTACGATGATGTCCGGCGCATTCAGCTCAAGCAGGCGGCGCAGGCGGTTGTTACGGTTGATAACACGGCGGTACAGATCGTTGAGATCCGACGTCGCGAAACGGCCACCGTCCAGCGGTACCAGCGGACGCAGGTCCGGCGGCAGCACCGGCAGGACCGTCAATACCATCCATTCCGGCTTGTTGCCCGACTCCATGAACGACTCGATCAGCTTCAGTCGCTTGGACAGGCGCTTGATCTTGGTCTCGGAGCGCGTGGCTTCCATGTCTTCACGAACCTGCAGAATTTCGCGTTGCAGGTCGATCGTAGACAGCATTTCCCGAACGGCTTCGGCACCCATGCGGGCATCGAACTCATCGCCGTACTGCTCGAGTGCATCGAGGTACATTTCGTCGGTCAGCAACTGGCCGCGCTCCAGCTCGGTCAGGCCGGGCTCGACAACCACGAAGGCTTCGAAATAGAGCACGCGTTCGATCTCGCGCAAGGTCATGTCGAGCATGAGCCCGATACGACTTGGCAGAGACTTCAGGAACCAGATGTGCGCGACCGGGCTGGCAAGCTCGATGTGCGCCATGCGCTCACGGCGTACCTTGGTCTGCGTGACTTCAACACCACATTTTTCGCAGACAACACCACGGTGCTTGAGGCGCTTGTACTTGCCGCAAAGGCACTCGTAGTCCTTGATGGGACCAAAGATCTTTGCGCAGAACAGGCCATCACGCTCGGGTTTGAACGTACGGTAGTTGATCGTCTCCGGCTTTTTAACTTCACCGAATGACCACGAACGCACCATATCCGGGGAAGCAAGACCGATGCGGATAGCATCGAAGTCGTCAACCGGGTTCTGGTATTTGAAAAGCTTAAGCAGATCTTTCATTAGTCTGTCTCCAGCTCAATGTTGATGCCCAGAGAACGAATCTCCTTGACCAACACATTGAACGATTCAGGCATGCCGGCATCCATGTGATGCTCGCCGTCGACGATGTTCTTGTACATCTTCGTGCGGCCCTGGACGTCATCCGACTTGACCGTCAGCATTTCCTGCAAGGTATAAGAAGCACCGTACGCTTCCAGCGCCCAGACCTCCATCTCTCCGAAACGCTGCCCACCGAACTGCGCCTTACCACCCAGCGGCTGCTGCGTGACGAGGCTGTACGGACCTGTTGAACGTGCATGCATCTTGTCATCCACAAGGTGGTTGAGTTTCAGCATGTACATGTAGCCAACGGTAACGTCGCGATCGAATTTGTCACCGGTACGGCCATCAAACAGGGTCGACTGGCCCGACTTGTCGAAACCGGCGAGCTCGAGCAGCCCCTTGATCTCTTCTTCGGTCGCACCGTCGAACACCGGCGTCGCAGTCGGCACGCCTTTGGTCAGGTTACTTGCCAACTCCAGCACTTCGTCGTCGGAGAAGGACTTGATGTCCTCCTGGCGACCGCCCGTCGTGTTGTACACAGCTTCGAGGAATTGACGCAACTTGGCGATCGACTCCTGCGCCTTGAGCATGGCATCAATCTTCTTGCCAACACCCTTGGCCGCCCAGCCAAGATGCGTTTCCAGCACCTGGCCGACGTTCATGCGTGACGGAACGCCCAGCGGGTTGAGTACGATGTCGACCGGATTGCCGTCTTCGAGATAAGGCATGTCCTCGATCGGAACGATCGTCGAAATAACACCCTTGTTACCGTGACGACCCGCCATCTTGTCACCCGGCTGGATGCGGCGCTTGACGGCCAGGTAAACCTTAACCATCTTGAGCACACCCGGTGCCAGGTCATCGCCAGCCGTAATCTTGGCTTTCTTCTCGTCGAAACGACGATCGAACTCTTCGCGCTGCGCCCGCAAACGTCCCGATGCTTTCTCGAGCTGCTCGTTGGCGTCGTCATTCTTCAGGCGAATTTCGAACCACTGTTCACGCGGCACTTCGTCGAGGTACGCCTGCGTAATCTTGGAACCGGACTTGAGCTTGTTCGGGCCGCCCTGGGCAACCTTGTTCAGCAACATCCGTTCCATACGCTCGTAGATATCTTCTTCGAGAATACGCAGTGTGTCGTCGAGGTCCTTACGCACGCTTTCGAGTTCAGCTTTCTCGATTGCCAGCGCACGGGCATCTTTCTCAACGCCGTCACGTGTAAACACGCGAACGTCGATGACGGTGCCGTCCATTCCTGGCGGTACGCGTAACGATGTATCTTTTACGTCCGATGCTTTCTCACCGAAAATGGCACGCAGGAGCTTCTCTTCCGGCGTGAGCTGCGTTTCGCCCTTCGGCGTCACCTTGCCAACGAGAATATCGCCTGCCTTTACCTCGGCGCCGATGAATGCAATACCCGACTCGTCGAGCTTGGCAAGCGCTGAATCACCCACGTTCGGGATATCCGACGTGATGTCTTCCGGCCCAAGCTTGGTATCGCGAGCAACGCACTGCAGCTCTTCGATGTGGATGGTCGTGAAGCGATCTTCCTTGACGACGCGCTCGGAGATGAGGATCGAGTCCTCAAAGTTGTAGCCATTCCACGGCATGAACGCGACCAGCAGGTTCTGGCCCAGCGCCAGCTCACCCATGTCGGTCGACGGTCCGTCGGCCAGCACATCACCGGCCGCAATGAGGTCACCGGATTTCACGAGTGGCCGCTGGTTGATACAGGTGTTCTGGTTGGAGCGCGTGTACTTGGTCAGGTTGTAGATATCAACACCGGCCTCGGCTGCGCTGGTCTCGTCATCGTTGACGCGTACGACAATACGTGACGCGTCGACCGAGTCGACTTTACCGCCACGTGCCGCAACCACTGTCACACCTGAGTCGACTGCTACGGCACGTTCGATGCCGGTACCGACGAGCGGCGCTTCAGCGCGCAGTGTCGGCACAGCCTGGCGTTGCATGTTCGAGCCCATGAGGGCGCGGTTAGCATCGTCATGCTCAAGGAACGGGATCAGTGCGGCCGCAACCGAAACGATCTGCCGCGGACTAACGTCCATGTAGCTGATGTCTTCCGGATTCGACAGCGTGAACTCATTCTTGTGACGAACCGAAACAAGCTCTTCGACGAACTTGTTGTTCTTGTCGAGATCGGAGTTCGCCTGCGCGATGATGTACTGGCTTTCTTCGATGGCCGACAGGTATTCGATGTCCATCGTCACCGCACCGTTAACAACCTTGCGGTACGGAGTTTCAAGGAAGCCATACTCGTTCGTACGGGCGTACACAGCCAGCGAGTTGATCAGACCAATGTTCGGACCTTCAGGCGTTTCAATCGGGCAGACGCGGCCGTAGTGCGTCGGGTGCACGTCACGAACCTCAAAGCCCGCTCGCTCACGCGTCAGGCCACCGGGGCCCAGGGCAGAAACGCGACGCTTATGGGTCACTTCCGACAACGGATTGTTCTGGTCCATGAACTGTGACAGCTGGCTCGAGCCGAAGAATTCCTTAACGGCCGCCGCTACCGGCTTCGCGTTAATCATTTCCTGCGGCATGAGGCCTTCGGTCTCAGCTTGTGTCAGACGCTCCTTGACGGCACGCTCAACGCGTACGAGGCCAACGCGGAAGGCATTCTCGGCCATCTCGCCCACTGAGCGTACGCGACGGTTACCAAGGTGGTCGATATCGTCAACAGTACCGTAGCCGTTGCGGATATCGATCAGCGTCTTGAGGACATCGAGAATATCCTCCTTGTCGAGCACACCGTTGCCCTCGGACGTGTCACGACCGACGCGACGGTTGAACTTCATGCGGCCAACGGCTGACAGGTCATAACGGTCGGCATTGAAGAACAGGTTCTGGAACAGGTTCTCTGCCGCTTCTTTCGTGGGCGGCTCACCCGGGCGCATCATGCGATAAATCTCAACCAGCGCTTCGAGCTTGGTCGTAGAGGGGTCGATCTTCAGCGTATTCGAAATAAACGGACCGCGATCCAGGTCGTTCACGTACAGCGTCTGGATGTGCTCAATACCGCCTTCGATAAGCTGGTCAATCAGCTCGTCAGTCAGCTCGGCGTTGGCCGCCGCGAGCAACTCGCCCGTGCTTTCATCAACGATGTCGTGGGCAAGAATCTTGCCTTCGAGATACTCTTTCGGCACAACGAGCTTATCGACCGTGGATTTCTCCATGTCGCGCACATGCTTGGCCGTAATACGCCGCCCGTCTTCAACGATCAGTTTGCGGCCGAGTTTGACGTCGAACGTCGCGGTTTCACCACGCAGACGCTCAGGCACCAGGCCCATCTTGATCTCTTTGTCGGAGAGGTAGAAATCGTTCTTCTCAAAGAACAGGTCGAGCATTTCTTCGTTGTTCATTTCCAGAGCACGAAGAATGATGGTGACCGGCAGTTTGCGGCGGCGATCGATACGCGCAAACACGCAGTCCTTCGGATCGAACTCCATGTCGAGCCAGGAACCGCGGTACGGAATGATCCGCGCTGAGAACAGCAGCTTGCCGGAGCTATGGGTCTTGCCCTTGTCATGATCGAAGAACACACCCGGCGAACGGTGCAGCTGCGACACGATGACGCGCTCTGTACCGTTGATCACGAACGTGCCGTGATCGGTCATCAGAGGCATTTCGCCGAGATAAACTTCCTGCTCGCGAATGTCTTTAACAGGTTTTGGATTCCCGCTGGCTTCCTTGTCATAAATAACGAGGCGGACTTTGACGCGAATTGGTGCCGCGTAAGTCAGGCCACGCATCTGACATTCTTTGACGTCAAATACCGGATCGCCGAGGCGGTAGCTGACGTACTCAAGCGCCGCATTGCCCGAATAGCTTACGATAGGAAACACGGATTGAAATGCCGCGTGCAGTCCCTGCTCGCCGCGATCTTCAACCGTCTTGTCCGTCTGCAGAAACTTCTTGTAAGAATCTACCTGTATCGACAGCAAATACGGGACATCCAGAATTGTCGGCCGTTTGCCGAAATTCTTACGGATACGCTTTTTCTCAGTGAATGAATAAGCCATTCGAGAATACCCTCAATTAATTACAGACAGGAATTACAGACACGCGCAAACAGCCAGCCGCAACGCGACTGACTGTTTGCCCGACATCTGACCCGTCGGGTCTTGTCTTTTGCGAAAGCGAAAATGCCAATCGCTTACTTGAGTTCGACGGTTGCGCCGGCTTCTTCAAGTTGCTTCTTGATCTCTTCTGCTTCGCCCTTAGCAACGCCTTCCTTGATTGGAGAAGGTGCGCCTTCCACCGCGTCCTTGGCTTCTTTCAGACCAAGACCGGTGATTGCACGTACTGCCTTGATGACTGCGACCTTGTTGGCGCCAAAGCTGGCGAGAACTACGTCGAATTCATCTTTCTCTTCAGCAGCGGCTGCGCCGTCAGCGGCCGGACCGGCAGCAACAGCAACAGGAGCAGCAGCGCTAACGCCCCACTCTTCTTCGAGCATCTTTACGAGCTCAACCACTTCCATGATGGGCTTTGCGCTCAACTCTTTGAGCAATTCTTCGTTTGACAGTGCCATTTCTTTATTCCTCTAAAATTTCTAAACCTGAGTCAGGTAAATACTGTTGTGTAAATCTGATCCTTAGCCGGCTTCCTGCTGCCCTCTTGCGTTCAAAGTACGCGCGAGCATTGCGGGAGGTTCGGCCAATGTCCGTACCAGTTGTGACATCGGTGCTACAAACACGCCGAGCAGCATTGCACGAGCCTGATCCAGCGTTGGCAAATCAGCCAACATCGCGAGATCAGAACCTGGCAACAATTGCCCGCCGGCCGATAGCGAAACCGCCTTCAGAGCATCGTGCTCCTTGGCAAAGTTCTTGATGATTCTGGCAGCGGCACCTGGATCGTCTTTGGCAAATGCGAGCAGAAGCGGGCCTTTCAACGAGTCTTTCATGCACTCGAATTCAGTTCCTTCGACGGCACGCCGTGCCAGCGTATTCTTGATCACACGCATGTACACGCCGGCGTTACGCGCTTCTTTGCGCAACTCCGTCATTTCTGCAACAGACAGACCCCGATACTCAGCCGCAACGGCTGTTATGGAATCTCCTGCAACCGCGCTTACCTCTTTGACAAGAGCCTTCTTGTCTTCGAGTCTCAGTGCCATTAACTTTCTCCTGGCCTTACGGTTGTTCAAACACAGGCAAACCCGGATCCGTTCCTGCCAGCGCATCGGCATAACACTTAACGTGTCATTCAAACGCCGGAAGATTTGTCACCAAACCTGCCTACCCATGTCGGATGGCAACCGTCGCCTTCAAACTACTGACTCAGGTTTCACCATCTGCGTAGGCTAACGATTAAGGGCAGCAATAAAGCTGACCACCTACGGTCTTCGACGATTGCCGCATCCTTGCGGCGACTTGCTCGGCCGTCGAAACGGCCTCGCAAATTTCTTTACTCGATCGAACGCTCTCTTAAGCGTCGACCGTTGCGCGATCTACGGCTACGCCGGGTCCCATCGTTGACGAGACGGTCAACTTGCGAACATATTGACCTTTCGCCGATGACGGTTTCGCTTTGCGCAGGTCGGCCAGCAACGCGTTCAGATTCTCCTTCAGCGCGGGGATTTCGAAATCCGCACGTCCGATGGCGCAATGAATAATGCCTGCCTTGTCGGTGCGGTAACGCACCTGGCCAGCTTTGGCATTCTTGACTGCTGTCTCTACATCCGCTGTTACCGTACCAACCTTGGGGTTTGGCATCAGTCCGCGCGGGCCGAGAATCTGGCCGAGCTGCCCGACAACGCGCATGGCGTCCGGGGTCGCAATAACCACGTCAAAATTCATCTCGCCGCCCTTTACGGTTTCGGCAAGATCTTCAAATCCAACAATATCCGCGCCTGCGGCTTTCGCCTTCTCAGCGTTTTCGCCCTGGGCGAACACAGCGACACGGACTGACTTACCGGTGCCGTTCGGCAGCACCGTGGAGCCGCGCACAACCTGGTCCGACTTTCTCGGGTCAACGCCGAGGTTGACGGAGACATCCACGCTTTCCGCGAACTTGGCGTTAGCGAGTTCCTTGACCAGCGCCAGGGCCGCATCAATCTCGTACTGCCTGGTTGCGTCAACCTGCTCACGCGCGGCTTTCTTGCGTTTGCTCATCGAGGCCATCAGTTAACCCCCTCTACTTCAATACCCATGCTGCGCGCCGTACCAGCCACTGTGCGTACAGCGGCGTCCATATCGGCCGCAGTCAGATCCGGCATCTTGGTGGTGGCAATCTCTTCGAGCTGCGCACGGTTCACCTTGCCAACCTTGGTCGTGTTCGGTGTGCCAGAGCCTTTCTTGATACCCGCTGCTTTACGCAGCAGGACCGCGGCTGGCGGGGTCTTGGAAATAAAGGTGAAACTACGGTCGCTGTAGACAGTAATTACAACCGGAATCGGCAGGCCCGGCTCGGTACCCTGGGTTTCTGCGTTGAATGCCTTGCAGAACTCCATGATATTCACGCCATGCTGACCGAGTGCGGGGCCCACTGGCGGCGACGGGTTCGCCTGCCCAGCCGGCACCTGCAACTTGATGTAGCCAGTTACTTTCTTTGCCATTTCATTCTCCCGAGTTCAAACGCCATGCCGCGCATGGCTCCTCGTACTTTTTTAAACCAGCGACGTGCCGCCGGAACGGTACATCACTACAAATTTCTTACTTTGCGTGCCACGCTTAATCAAAAGCGCTTCACAACAGTCCTTACGACTTTTCGACCTGGCCAAACTCAAGTTCGACGGGCGTCGAGCGGCCCAGAATCTGTACGGCCACCTGCAGGCGGCTCTTCTCGTAGTTCACCTGCTCAACAACGCCACTGAAGTCGTTGAACGGACCGTCGATGACGCGAACCACCTCACCCGGCTCGAACAGTACTTTCGGCCGCGGCTTGTCGACGCCTTCCTGCACGCGCTGCAGGATATTGTCGGCTTCTTTCTGGGTGATCGGCGCAGGCCGGTCACTTGAACCACCGATAAAGCCGAGCACCTTCGGTACTTCCTTAACCAGGTGCCAGGTCTCGTCATCCATTTCCATCTGCACGAGCACGTAGCCCGGGAAGAACTTGCGTTCGCTGCGTCGCTTCTGGCCTTCGCGCATTTCGACCACTTCTTCGGTCGGCACCAGGATGTCTCCAAACTTGTCTTCCAGACCCATGCGCGCGATGCGCTCTTCAAGCGCGCTCTTCACGCGGTGCTCGAAGTTTGAGTAGGCATGAACGATGTACCAGCGTAGAGCCACGGACGATATCCCTGAATTAATTAAGTGTTACGAAGACAATGTGCGTCAAAATTGCAATCAGCCAATCAGCTTCCTGGTAAGCCACAGCAAGCCCGAATCCAGCGCCCAGAAAAACAGCGCCATGACCAGCGTGAATACAAATACAGCGATTGCCGTCTGCGTCGTCTCCTGCCGCGTGGGCCAGACGACCTTGCGAATTTCAACACGCGACCCCTGGATGAAGTGCCAGAGCCGGCGGCCCTGCGTGCTGGTCATTGCAATACCAATACCAGCAGCCGTACCGGCCAGCACCATCAACACACGCAGTGGTAACGACATCGTGTTGTAGTAGTAATAGCCATACAGTCCGCCAACGAGCACAACCGCCGCAACGAGCAGCTTGATCGTGTCGAGTACACCGCTCTCGCTTGTTTCTGTATGAGTTGCCATTTTGTTTAAATCTTCCGCTGTGCCTCGCTTAACCGAAGCGCTGCCTGTTAATTGCCTGACCGTATCGCCTGCCGTTTAAATGGCAGGCCAGGAGGGAATCGAACCCCCAACCTGCGGTTTTGGAGACCGCCGCTCTGCCAATTGAGCTACTGGCCTAGTAAAAATAAACTCTCTTCTCAACGACCCCACACCCTGAAAAAAACTGCAGAGTGCGCGCCGCGCCTACAATTGCGCTTCAGTCACTACGCGACCCGAAGCACCTAAACCTGTCGCGGCACCACTCCCACAAAACGAAGAGCGACCACCGTTCCCAAACTGCGCCTCAGTCACTACGCAACCCGAAGCACCTTAAACCTGTCCCGGCACCACTCCCGCAAGACGAAGAGCACAAGGCGCCGGTCGTTCCACGCCCTCTTGCGAGGGCGCTTCACTGGATCTTTCTTACTCGATCACCTTCGCGACGACACCGGCGCCAACGGTACGACCGCCTTCGCGAATTGCGAAGCGCAGGCCATCTTCCATTGCGATCGGTGCGATCAGCTCGACAACCATCTGGACGT
>JAUHZT010000108.1 GCA_030425905.1 Gammaproteobacteria bacterium | reverse complement strand
CCAGTTCCGGGAAATTCCCGGCATCATGGAAGGAACCGGCAAGCCCGACTACAGCCGGGCGGTCGATCTGCTGACCAAAGCCGCGATCAAGGAAATGATCGTGCCGAGCCTGCTGCCCATTGCAGTGCCGCTGATTGTCGGCCTGCTACTTGGACCGAAAGCACTGGGCGGTTTATTGCTCGGCACCATCGTCACCGGCCTGTTCGTCGCGATCTCAATGACCGCAGGCGGCGGCGCCTGGGACAACGCCAAGAAATACATCGAAGACGGCAACTGCGGTGGCAAGGGCTCTGACGCCCACAAAGCAGCCGTGACCGGCGACACCGTCGGCGACCCGTACAAAGACACAGCGGGCCCGGCCATCAACCCGCTTATCAAGATCATCAACATCGTCGCTTTGTTGATGGTGCCGCTCCTCGGCTAGTCAAATACCGGCCCGGTGAGCACTCGCTCACCGGGCCCGTACGGCCTCTGCCCTGCACGCCCGACAACTGCGACCTGCCATCCCGGCAAGACGTCAGCAATCCCAAAGAATTCTTTTCAGACAGCAATGCCTGGCACGATCCGTCTCCAGGACGGAGGCCAGCACACATTCGTTGCCGGTGATTTTGACTGATCGCAAGAGTGCCGCGCTCCGGTGACTGCGGTTGGTCGCAAGGCGGCCGCGCTCCGGTGATTCCTCGGCCGAATGGCTCACAAACCGGGCAGTGCCCGGTTTGCTCCGCTTTATTTCGGCCGAGGAACCCCCCTCACCCGTCCGCCCTCGGCAACGGTGGTGGATTCTAGTTAATCATTCGACATTCTCACGGGGGGGCTGGGTGAGGGGGACTGTTTTGCCGGAATAAAACGGAGCGCCACGCAAGTGGCGTGAGCCATTCGGCAAAACAGTCACCGGAGCGCGGCCGCCTTGCGCATTAGCTAAAGCCCCCGGGACACAGCTACCCCGCACATTAACCAGTTTCACGCGTGAGTGATCAACCTGTGCGACAGGGAGCCGTTGTTGGAGCCGAGCTATTGGAAGTGGCTTTCAGGGCGTGAGCACCCGGTGTACACCGGTGGAGGATCCAAGGGTTGCCGGGGCTTCGACGAAGTATCCCTGGATGAAATCGATACCACTGTCTCGAAGCCAATCGAAATCTTCCTGCTGTTCGACCTGCTCGGCCACAATGCGAAATTCCATTTTCCGAGCAAGCTTGATCATGGCCGACACCATTTCCTGGTTTACCTCGTCGGATTGCAGGTTACGCGTGTAGCTGCCGTCAATTTTGAGGTAGTCGATAGGCAGGTGCTTGAGATTGGCGAAAGAGCCGAGGCCGCTACCAAAATCGTCCAGTGAAAACTCGCAGCCAATGCCGTGCAAAACCTCGATAAAGCGTTGCGCCAGTTTCACGTTAGAGAGAATCGACTTTTCCGTCACCTCGAAACAAATCGACGATGGCGCCACACCCGAGTAATCGAGCGCGTCCACGACATAGCCGAGGAAGGCCTCATCAGCGAGCGTCTGCCCGGACAGGTTAATCGCGCAACTGCGGTTTCCGGCCAGCCGGATATTGCCGCTGGATATCGCGTTCAATGCGGCATTCACGACCCAACGGTCAATCTGCGGCATAAGCTGATAACGCTCAGCCGGAAGCAGGAACTCTGCCGTTTCGGTCGTGGCATCGCGGCCATCGGGCAGCCGAATCAGCACTTCGAGTGCCGGTCCAGAATCAGCGCTGCCAGCCATCGCCAGAATGGGCTGTACCGCCAATTCGAACAGGTCTGAGTGCAAGGCCGTTTGTAATTTTCTCAGCCACTGAATATCGCCACGTTCCCGCGCAATGGCTTCATCGCGTGCTGAGTAGACATGCACACGACCGCGGCCTTCCTGTTTCGCGACATAGCATGCGGAGTCGGCCGCACTAATGACATCCTGGATCGAGCCGCTGGCATGGCTGATCTCAACCAGGCCAATTGAAATACCAATATTAAAGATCTTGTCTTTCCAGACGAATCGATAGTCCGCAATTGCATTGCAAACATCGTTCGCAATCTGCCGCGACTTGTCGATCGGGCAACCGATCAGCAAGGCACCGAACTCATCGCCGCCGAGGCGGCCCACGAAATCGGAGTCGCGCACGTGTTCTTTGATCAGTATGGCCACTTCACGCAGCATGTTGTCGCCCGCCTGGTGACCGCAACTGTCATTGACGGCCTTGAATCTATCCAGGTCCATGTAAAACAGGATGTGTACGGCCTCTTCCGAATGGGCCGAGTCCATTGCTTCGTCAAGCCGGCGCTCGAATTCACGGCGATTGATCAGCCCGGTCAAAGGATCGTGAGTCGCCTGGTAGCTCATCTTGCGCGTCAGTCCGCGCAACTCACTCACATCATGAAACACAACGACGGCGCCAGAGATGCTGTTGCCAGCGCCCCTGATCGGTGACGCCGTGATTTCCACGGAATGTTCGGCGTCGGTTTCCTGGCTGATCATGACGGCTCGACGTCCCATGTTGACGCGCCTGCGCATCGCGAGGCACCGCTCGACCGGGTCGCCCAGCGGCCGGTGATCGGCGTCGTCGACCAGCGT
This sequence comes from Gammaproteobacteria bacterium, assembly GCA_030425905.1. GTDB lineage: Bacteria > Pseudomonadota > Gammaproteobacteria > Steroidobacterales > Woeseiaceae > UBA1847. The sequence continues at coordinate 8,319 of JAUHZT010000108.1, read as the reverse complement.
GAATAGTTCACCCACCCGATGTCTTGCCGCGTCGTCCCGATTAGTACCGATCAGTGCCTCGGCTGCCAGGTTCATGTAGTCAATGCGACCGTCATTGTCGGTTGTAATAACACCTTCGGAGATTGACTCCAGCGTGTATTGCGCCTGCCGTTTGGAACGCGACAGCGACACTTCGAGGCTCTTTCTGTGGCTCACGTCGCGCGCGATGGTCAGGATCGCCGGATGGCCATGAAATTCGATACTCACGCTTTGGGCCTCAACCCAGAGCCCGGACTCGTTGCCGTTGATGAACTGGATCTCCAGCCGGCGCGGCACGTCCTCCCCGGCAAGCCGCTTGGCTACGTGCTTGCGGAACAGCGCCCGGTACGCCGGCTTCACAAGATCCGCGATATCGCGGCCCACGAGCTGCGCCGGCTCCAGGGCGACGAGACTCGCCGCGGACTCATTGGCCAGCAGAATTTTTTCGTCATGGATGATGACGATTTCGGGCAGCGTGCGCGCGAATTCACGGAACAGCCGGTCCCTGCCCTGGATGCGCTGATCGCGCTCGCCGAGCGCATCGAACAGGCGGTTAATCGTATGCGCGAGTTGCGCAGCGTCGTCTTCTGCGGGAATCCCCAGGCGGCGACCGACTGAGGCGTCTCCGGATACTTCGTGCAACTCGGCATTAAAGCGCCGGAAGCGTTCCGCCACAGTTCGGCGTTTCCGCCATTGCAGCACCCCAAACACAGTGGTGGCCAGCAGGAGGACGACGAGCACAGCGATTATCAGACTAGCGGACGACATTGGTAGATTCCGCATGATGTCGTTCAGGATTCATTTGTTATTATTGGACGCTCGACAACCGTCTCCTCCACAGGGAGATCTTTGCAAATTTCTAAAGAGCTTCACACTCAAGGCTTGGGACAGGATATCCCAGCCCAACAGGACAACTTGCTTGATTCACCATAATTCAGAATGCGACCAGCCGGCCGCGCAGATTACCGCGCAACCGGCCCTTGATATCTGGTTATTTGTGACCACAAATCCCCAATTCTCTCACACCGACAGGCAGACATGATGGATACAGAAATTGCTCGCGTACAGATGATCGAACAACAGGTGCGTGCCTGGGATGTTTTCGATCCCGACGTTCTCGAGGTACTTGCCGAGGTACCGCGGGAGCAGTTCGTGCCGCGCGATTTTCGTTCGCTGGCGTTTGCTGACTGTGAAATTCCAATCGGCTTTGGTGAGTACATGATGACGCCCACTGTTGAGGGTCGCGTCCTGCAGTCACTCGAGCTGACCATTAGCGACACTGTACTCGAAATCGGCACAGGCACCGGCTTTTTGACGGCCTGCCTGGCAACACTTGCACAGCATGTCACGAGCCTGGAAATTCACGAGCGCCTGCTTAAACGTGCCGGCGAAAATCTGGCTGACGCCAGGATCGACAACGTCGACTTGCTGCCATTGGATGCGACGGCCGAGTTGCCCGACGGAACCTTCGATGCGATCGTTATCACGGGCTCTATGCACCGTTTCGACACGCGCTACATCGACGCCCTGGCACCGGACGGGCGCCTGTTCGTCGTTGTTGGCGACGCGCCGAGCATGGATGCACGGCTTCTGCGGCGGACCGGTGACAGCGACTGGGAAACCCGCAGCCTGTTCGAAACTTGTCTAAAACCGCTCGTTAATTCGAGCGCAGCACCCCGATTCAGCTTTTGAACGCAATATTATTTCGACATCACCGAAACCACATCGGAACCTGCTGCATCTATAGAGTGTCTCTATAGGCGGAAGCGGTATGATGGGGAGCTGTCAGCACGCCGTTTGCTTTTCCTAGCTGATTTAGTGATATAGTTAACCATAACACCTAATAAGCGGCAGCAGCCGTGCACTCGCGGAACGCATTGAAAATGAAAAAATCCAACATAATCAACGCCCTGATAGCGACTATCCTGATCATTGCTGCACCTGGCAGTGCCCTGGCCGCCTCGTTGCTGGAGGTCTACCAGCAAGCATTGCAGAGTGACCCCTTAATCCACGAGGCGGAGGCACGGCGTCTCGCCGCACTCGAAGCCGAGCCACAGGCACGCGGTGTACTGTTCCCGCAGATTTCGGCGGACGGCGACTGGGCCGAGAACGAAACCAAGGGCGTCGGCTTCTTCCAGGACGATGCAACAGGCGACGTTCGGCAGGGTGACGTCAAGACTGAGCGGGATGGCTACCAATGGAGTGTTTCGCTGCGCCAGACACTGTTCCGCTGGGACCAGATTATTGGTCTGCGGCGTGCGGACAAGGTCGTTGCGCGCGCCGAAGCGGATCGGGAAGCGGCGCAACAGGACCTGATCGTTCGCGTCACACAGCGCTATTTCGACGTGCTGGCGGCCGAGGATCAACTGCTCGCAATTCATGCGAATCGCAACGCCATCGCGCGGCAGCTCGAACAGGCCAAGCAACGTTTCGAAGTTGGACTGATCGCAATTACCGACGTCCAGGAATCACAAGCGGCCTATGACCGAGCGGGCGCCGATGAGATCGCCGCCAAGCGACAGCTTGCAACAGCGCGTGGTTACCTGCGCGAGATTACCGGCTCGTATATTGACGAGCTGGCGGCACCGACTGAAGACCTGCCATTAAGCACGCCGAATCCCGAGCAGGAAAGCGCCTGGGTGGAACTGTCACTGGCACAGAACCTCACCCTGGTGGCGAGCCGTATCGACGAGAGACTCGCGCGCGATGACATTGCGCTGCGCAGAACCGGTCACTATCCAACCGTGGACCTGGTGGCCTCCACGGGCGAGAGTGAATATGACATTGAGCAACGTGGCGCCAGCGGGCAGATTTCGTCATATGAAAACCCGGGCGAAGACACCCGAATCGGTATTCAGTTCAGCATCCCGCTGTTCTCCGGCGGTGTAACATCGTCACAGGTACGTGAATCGGTTTACCTGCATCGTGCCAGCCTCGAAAGCCTGCAGCGCGTAACGCGCGAGACAGAACGCCAGGCCCGTGACGCCTACCTCGGTGTGCTGTCTGAGATAAGCCGGGTGAAAGCACTCGAGCGCGCAGTTGAATCCAGCCGTACCGCGCTGGAGGCTACGCAGGCCGGTTTCGACGTGGGCACCCGTACTATTGTTGACGTGCTGAATTTCCAGTTTCAGCTCTACCAGTCCGTCACGAACTACCAGCAGAGCCGTTACGACTACCTGATCAATTACATGCGCCTCAAGCAGGCGGCCGGCACGCTGCAGGTGCAGGATCTCGAAGTGCTTGAGCCGTTCCTCAAAGACCGGAAGTCGCCCGAAGATCAATTTGCCGAGGAAGCGGCAAACAGCGAGTAGTCGGCGCGGAAGTGGCTGCGCTGCGGGCTTAGTCCGCAGCGATCAGCGGTTCGATCAACCCCAGGAGGCGCAACAAGGCGCCTCTGTTTTTTTCCAGTATCTGCCGACCGTTTTCGCCGAGTGCCCGTGCCTCGTTTGGGTGACGCAGCAGCCTGTCGACCTCAGCGACCAGCCCGTCGGTATCCTGAACCATTCGACAAGCCTCTTCCGCGACAAAGCGGTCCGCGATTTCCTGTGCGTTGAAAACATAGGGGCCGGTGAGCACGGGCACGCCCAGTGCCGCCGGCTCCAGCATGTTGTGTCCGCCTATCGGCGTCAGGCTGCCGGCTACAAACGCAATGTCACTGGCCGCATAGAAAAGTGTCACCTCACCCATCGTATCGCCGAAGTACACACTTGTTGAGGCTTTGCATGCATCCCCGCTCGTGCGCGCAACGTATTCAAACTCGCTTTTCTCGATAAGGCTGCGAACAGCAGGGAAGCGCTGCGGATGCCGTGGCACAAGAATCAGCAACAGGTTCGGGTGCTTTGCAAGTAGCTGCCGATGAGCCTGCAATACCAATTCCTCTTCGCCATCGTGGGTACTCGCCGCAATCCAGACGGGTCGCTCGCCCATGACCTTGCGGCGCAGCGCCTGCCCACGCGCCAGCAAGTCCGGCGGCAGTTCAGTATCAAACTTGATGTTGCCGGTTACCCGCGTGCGTTGTTCGCTCGCACCGAGTGATATGAAGCGCTCCGCGTCCGCTTCGCTTTGCGCGGCAATAACAATGCCGTGCGACAAGGTTTCCCGGAACAACGGCAAAAGCTTGCGGTAGCTGTTTACTGAGCGCGGCGAGATTCGGGCGCTTACCAATACCAGCGGAATTCGCCGCGTACCACAGCCATGATAGAGATTGGGCCAGATCTCGGTCTCCATAATCATCGCAATCTTGGGTTGTGCGCGCCGGAAAAAGCGATTGACCGCGTCCGGCGTTTCGAACGGGATATAGGCGTGGGCGATGGCATCGCCGAACAGGGATTGCGCGCGTGCCGCGCCGGTCGGCGTCACCGTCGTCAACAGCAAGGGGTGTTGGGGGTAACGCTCAAGCAACGCCCGTATCAGCGGCGCGGCAGCAACCACCTCACCTACCGAAACGGCATGCACCCACAACGACGGCTCAAGCCGCTGGTAAGCAAAACCAAAACGCTGCGCCAGTCTGTGCCGGTAGCTGTCGTTGACCAGCGCACGTAACAGCCAGTAAATCGTGTAAGGAATCAGCAGAACATAAGTGAGCAGGTTGTAGAGAATTCGCACGGCTGGCAGCGTCGGTCAGCCTTGCAGGCGCTCGATTATCCGGGTGGTTGAGCGCCCGTCATGAAACGCTAGCACCCTCACCTCGCCGCCATTCTCAAGCACGGCTTTGGCACCGGCAATTTCGTCGGGCTTGTAGTCGCCGCCCTTGACCAGTACATCCGGCAGGACCGCCGCAATCAGTTCAGCCGGCGTATCCTCGGAAAACGGCACAACCCAGTCGACAGCCGCCAAACCGGCCAGTACCAGCATGCGGTCCTGGAGCGGATTGACGGGGCGCGACTCGCCTTTGAGCCGTCGTACTGAATCGTCATCGTTGACGGCCACGATCAGCCGGTCGCCAAGACTCTTGGCCTCTTCAAGATAAGCTACATGGCCCGCGTGCAGGATGTCGAAGCAGCCGTTGGTCAGGACAATGCGCTCCTTGCGGCCGCGCGCCTCTTCAACCATGCCCGGCAGTTCCTCGCGCGGCACGACGCCCCCGCCGCCCTGACCACGCTGGTGCAGTGCGACCTGAATCTCTGAACGGGTTACGGTTGCCACCCCGATCTTGCGCACTACCAGGCCGGCGGCGATGTTTGCCAGGGCCGCTGCCGTGGCCAGCGACTGCCGACTGGCGAGCGCCCCCGCAAGCGTGGCGATGACCGTATCGCCGGCACCGGTGACATCGAAGACTTCGCGCGCTTGCGTGGAAAGAAACAGGGGCTCGTTGCCCTCTTCCAGCAGCAACATGCCTTTCTCGCTGCGGGTGATCAGGAGCGCTTCGAGATCCAGCGAGTCCATCATCGCGCGGCCCCGCGATACGAGTTCTTCCTCAGTACCGCACACGCCGGCCACGGCTTCAAACTCGGACTGGTTGGGCGTGAGCAACGTGGCACCTCGGTACTTCTCGAAATTCGATCCTTTCGGGTCCACCAGCGTCGGCACGCCTGCCTCGCGACACGCATCGATCATCGTCGCTACGTCGGCCAATGCCCCCTTGTTGTAGTCAGAGAGCACCACGGCACCTGCATCAGCAATGACCTTCCTGAGCGCCAGGACAATGCCGTCGCCGGGCATCGCCGAGCTGATTTCCCGGTCAAGCCGAATCAACTGCTGGCCACGGCTCTGTACGCGGGTCTTGGTGATGGTTGGCCTATCCTGAACGCGCGTGAACTCGCAGGTAATCCCGCGAGCCGTCAGGATCTGTTGCAGCACATCAGCGGCCGCGTCCGCACCGACAACACCAACCAGGCTTGTCGATACACCCAGCGCCGCGAGGTTGACCGCAACGTTGGCCGCGCCGCCGGGCCGGTCGTCAGTACTGCTGACATGCACGACTGGCACTGGCGCTTCCGGCGAAATGCGGTCGGTAGTACCAAACAGGTAGGAATCGAGCATGACGTCGCCAGCGACGACGACCTTGCTATTGGAAAAATCGGGAATTGAGAGAGTCACAGGCGAAATATTACCTGACAAGTACGTCCGCGTCCTCAACCGCCCGTTCCCGAACGCGAAAATGTCATGAGGGAATCGAAGCGCAGTGGAAGAATCGCGCGAGTTGCCGCAGACTAGCCACTGAACCAAGGGTGCGCATCGGCAATCCAGCGCCCGCAATTGAATGAAAACCTATACAGAGGGCGAGATGTGAGTTTGATTCTGGCAGGAGACAGGCCGTGATTGTCGTCACGGGCGGCGCCGGTTTTATCGGCAGCAATATTGTCGCTGCACTCAATGCGGCAGGGCACGATGACATTATTGTCGTTGATGATCTTGGCGATGGCGCCAAGTTCATAAACATTGCCGACCTGCAAATCGCTGACTACATCGACAAGGACAACTTCCTCGAACGCCTGGAGGCTGGTGCGTTAGGGCAGATAAGCGCGATCTTCCACGAAGGTGCCTGTTCCGATACGACGGAATGGGACGGCCAGTTCATGATGAGCAATAACTACGACTATTCGAAACGTCTGCTGCACCACTGCCTGGCCGCCAAAACCCCGTTCCTGTATGCGTCGTCTGCATCGGTTTACGGCGGCGGCTCAGTGTTTCGCGAGGACCCGGAAAATTCCCAGCCACTGAATTTGTACGCTTACTCCAAGCACCTTTTTGATCAGTACGTCCGCCGCGCCCTGCCTGCAGCCGAGAGCCAGGTGGTTGGCCTGCGCTACTTCAACGTTTACGGCCCAAGGGAGCAGCACAAGGGCAAGATGGCGAGTGTCGCCTACCACTTCAACCGGCAGATAGAGGAGACTGGCGTTGCACGCCTGTTCGAAGGTACGGATGACTTCGGCAATGGCGAACAAAAGCGCGACTTCGTTTACGTTGCCGATGTCGCTGCCGTGAATCTCTGGCTTTCGAATAATCCGCAGGTATCCGGGATCTTCAATCTCGGCACCGGGAAGTGCCAGACCTTCAATGATGTCGCAAACGCCGTCATCGAGTACCACGGCCGCGGCAAGATTGAATATATTCCTTTCCCTGGTGAGCTAGCCGGGCGCTACCAGTCGTTTACCCAGGCTGAAATGAGCGCACTGCGCGCAGCCGGCTATGACGCGCCGTTTGCCGACGTTGCTACTGGCGTTAGTGATTACCTCAAGTGGCTACACCGCTAGTGCGTAACGGCAAGCCCTAACCGCACTTCGAATCGCCACAACTCAGGCAGGTCATGCAGCCATCCATCATGATGACTGCTGCGGTACTGCACTTGGCACACAGTTGTGCCCCGGCCGGGTATTCGCTTTTCGAGAATGCATCCTGTTGCTTCTGCCCTTCTTCAAACTGGGCACGCTTTTCCGCGATCAGTTGCTTCTGTGCGTCATCGAGCTCGGGGCTGCCCATCAAGCCGATCGAGATCAGGTGTTTCTCAACGATGTAGCCCAGTTCGGCAATGATCGATGGCATGAACTTGCCGCCGGGCTGCCAGTAGCCGCCACGCGGATCGAATACGGCTTTGAGTTCGTCCACGAGGAACGCTACATCACCGCCTTTTCTGAACACGGCCGAGATGATTCGGGTCAAGGCCACAATCCACTGGTAGTGATCGAGGTTCTTCGAGTTGATGAACACCTCGAACGGCCGCCGCTTCTCGTGCTCGGTGCCCTCGTTCAGGATGATGTCGTTAATTGTCACGTACATGGCGTGGTCCGACACCGGGGTCTTGACCTTGTAGGTTGAGCCAACCAGCATCTCCGGTCGCTCAAGCTTTTCATGCATGCGAATAACTTCGGCACGACCGCCACTGCCGCCCTCGCGTACGAGTTCGGGCTTTTCGGCGGCTACAGCGGGCTTCGCTACATCGTAGCCAACTATCTTCTTGTCGATTTTAATCATGTCAGAATTTTCCGTAGTAACCCTCTTTGAGCGCGTCAAAGAGGTTTGCGGCGGTGTGTACCTCGCCGTCGTATTCAATTTCCTCGTCGCCTTTGAGCTCCACCTTGGAACCGTCTTCCAGCGTGAACGAATAAGTCGTGTTCTTGAGGTCTTTCTCTTTGACCAGCACACCCTGGAACGCTTCGGGGTTGAAACGGAACGTAGTGCAGCCTTTCAAACCCTGTTTGTACGCATACAGGTAAATGTCCTTGAAGTCTTCGTAGGCATAATCCGTCGGCACGTTGGCTGTCTTCGAGATTGACGAATCAATCCACTTCTGGGCGGCTGCCTGAATATCGACATGCTCCTTCGGCGAAATATCGTCAGCCGACACGAAATAGTCCGGCA
>JAUHZT010000107.1 GCA_030425905.1 Gammaproteobacteria bacterium | reverse complement strand
GTGCAGGCCTACTACCCGTCGCCGATGTCGACCGCGACGGCGATGTATCACTCAGGCAAGAATCCACTACGCAAGGTTACTTATAAGAGTGACAAGGTCGATATCGTCAAGAGCCCGGAGAAGCGCCGTCTGCACAAGGCGCTACTGCGCTATCACGACCCGAATAACTGGCCGCTGATTCGTACCGCCTTAAAGGATATGAAACTCGAACACCTGATCGGCCCCGGCAAAGACAAGCTCGTGCCGAAAGTACAGCCGCGTGGCAGCGAAATGAAAGGCTCGGCGCGTCGAAAGAACACGGCCAAAGCGCACGAGAAGCGAATTCGCAAGGGCAAGGTGCTGTCGCAGCACACCGGGTTGCCACCGCGCAGTGAAAGCTGAGTAGCGGGTGGCTTGTTGCTAACTCGATGTACTGGATCGGCTGGCGAGCCGATGTTGGCAAAGCGTCTGCCAGTAGAAGCTTGCCAGGCTCCTCAACAACCCTCATCCATCAGGCAGAAACAACCAAGGGTGGCAAGAGCAACACTTCATCGCGGCTGATGCGCATCGGGTCTTGCAGGCAAAACTGACGATTGCCTCCCCAGGCAATCAGTGTTGCCAGGGTATCGGGGTCAATGTTCAGCATCGACAGGTCACTGCGGGGCCGAAAGTGGAGTATCGAAACTTGGGCAGAACCCGACGCCGCCAATTCCTTGCAGGTTTTTTGATCCAGGGCCAGCAAGCCGGACTTCGAGACTTTCATGCCGGATTCATGGATATTGCCGTCGGCGTTTCTGCGCCGCCAGTGCCCCTGCAGGCCAGCCGTATCGATATAAAGAAAGATTGAACCAGCCGCTGCTTTCTGCAATAGCTCGTCTTCTGTGATCATCAAACGAAATGCCGCGTCCTTCAGTTTGTATTGTGGATCATCGAGCGGATTCCTCTCGGTGACAGACTTTTCGGCATCCCTGGTGCGGGTCAGTTCCTCGAACCGGTAGGACTGGGTATCAGTCATAACCTCAGCTTTGCCGGACACCTCGACCAGCACCTTCTGCTTTTCCGAGTGTCCCAGAATTTTCTTCCATTGAGCGATTTTCAGCACAAGTATTCTCCGCATGGCGTGCGCTGCGCGTACGTACAGCGCTGCGCCCAAGACAAAAAGCCAACCCCTTAAGCCTTTATCGGCAACTCTGTAAGAATCCTTAGCCGAAAATGGGCGAGCCTCCCCAACTTTCGGTTCTTACGAATAGCACTCAGCCGCCATCAGTGATGCAATTGCCGCTGTCTTGGTGCTAAAGCCACAATAAATAGGCCGGTATGCGGATTGCCTTGCTCTTAATGGGCATCATCGTTTTTCTCTTACTGTGTCTGCTGGCATGGAGGTCGGCGGACAGACGCGCGGACAATCGCATGTGGGGGCGTCTCGCTGCGCATCAGCCCTTGTCGCCCGGCGTTTTTGAGCCGGCACGGATTGACGGACTGCCAGAGCCTGCTCGGCGTTTTTTTAAGTTTTCGATCAAGCCGGGGGCGCCGTTGTATACGGTCGCGGTCGTATCAATGGAAGGCGAGCTGAGCCTCGGCAACAAGGAAGCGCCAAACTATATGCCAATGACTGCCGAGGAGATTCTCGCGGCACCCAATGGTTTTGTCTGGAAGCTGATTGCGGGCAATGGTTTCACCAGCGTGACGGGGTCCGACGCTGCCGAAGATGGCATTAGCTGGAGTCGTTTCTGGTTGCTTGGAACAGTGCCAGTCGCACGTGCAGGCAAGCATCCGGACCACTCCCTGTCTGCCTTCGGCCGGTATATTGCTGAAGCGCTTATCTGGACGCCCGCCGCATTGCTGCCCGCCGACAACGTCCGCTGGGAGTCTGTTTCTGAATCAACAGCACGTGTAACTGTTGCTCATATGGGTCTCGCGCAGGCAGTCGATCTGACGGTTGATGCGCACGGCAGACCAACAATGATTGTATTCGAGCGCTGGTCTGATGCGAACCCGGAAAAGACTTTCCAACATCAACCGTTCGGAGGCTACCTTTCCGAGTTCAGAGAGTTTGGCGGCTACCAGCTTCCCACCAGGGTCGAGGCAGGAAACTTTTTTGCGACGGAGGACTACTTCCCATTCTTTCGGGTCACCGTGACCGCTGTTCACTACCCGGATTCGAGGGAAGGGTGAGCTGAGAGAAGATGATCGTTGCGTTACTACTTGAGGTCGTACTACCCATTGTACTGATTTGCTGGCTGGCTATTGCACCAGCTCGCAGCCGCTCAGGCTTCACTGTCAGCGGCTAAATACCTCGTCGTCAGTGGTGGGTCACGCGAGCTCATTAATGGTCACATGATGACGTTGAACCCCGCCGTCGAACGGTACCGTGCCTATCGCGGGCAGTCGTACGGGCTCGACATCATCAAGATCAATGCGTTGGGATTCAGGAGCCGCGGCCTACAGCCGCGCGACCCCGCCGCCTACGCAATCTATGGTGAATCAGTCCTGGCGCCTTGCGATGGTTACGTTCTCGCCAGCCGCAGCGATCGCCCCGACATGCCGGTGCCCTCGATGGACCTCGAGGTCATCGAGGGCAACCATGTGTTGTTAATTTGTGACGACTTCGTCGTCCTGCTGGCACATTTTCAGCAAGGCAGCGTCAAGGTAGCAGCGGGCGATCAGGTAAGTACAGGCGACTACCTCGGCAAAGTAGGAAATTCAGGCAAGACAGCTGAGCCGCACTTGCATATCAGCGCGCAGCTTCCGGGATCTGCACTCGAGCCTATATCCGGAGAACCCCTGGCAATCACAATCAACGGCAGGTACCTGGTACGAAACGACGTCTTGCGCGTTGCTGCGCATTGACACGTACTCCACGATAAGCCGGCCCGGTGCTCTAGCGTTTCGCCTTTTTGCCGCGACCGGAGTCCGGCTTGTTTTCTGCTGAGTCCGGTAGCAACCAGGGTTCATTCTGTACGCGCAACATGGCTTCCATGCGCGTACTAACATTCAGTTTCGAGAGCATCGACGACACATGGTGTTCAACTGTCCGTTGCGAACGGGCCAGGGCCTGCGAGATATCCTTGTTGGTCGCGCCGTCAGCAACAAGGGCGAGAATGGTCTGCTCGCGACGCGTCAGCCCCAGTGGGTGGTTCTTTGCTGCTCTATACGGGCCGCGTCGGGCGCGCGGCATGTGTTTGGCGTGGCCCAGCGAACGCGCAAGGTTTCTCGCTTTCGTTGCCGCAGCGCTTGCATCGGTGGCATCGAACAGTTTTATGGCTTTGGCGAGGTTGGTAGGCTTGTGACCTTTGCGCGAGTTCAATAGCGTTACGGCGGCATTGTACGGGGCCCCGAGTTTCTCCCACTCCTCGGCGGCTGTTTCGATGTCCCCCTGCAACTCAAGTTCAAACGGTGCAGGCAAAGAAGCTCGAAACCCGGCTGGCAACTCGAAGCAAAGACGATGAGCCCAGGCGGCCGTTTCACCAGCATTCCATGAATGCATTTGCGCAACCCCGAGATTGGCGAGATTCTCGAAATGGTCGGCCGCCGACGCAGGCTCGTTATTCAGCCACGCCGCTTCAATCAGCCCCAGGCGGGCCGGCACGATGTACTGGGGTTCGTCCGTCGCGATCGCATCCCGAAGCGCTCGCGTCGCCAGTTCCCGAGCATTCTGTTTGCCGCGGCGCAGCCGCACCTTGGCAAGAACGATAAGGGCTGGAAGTTGCATGAGCAGCGTCAGCCTGTCGAGTTTGAGAACCCCCTGTGCAATGGTCTCTGCGTCGCGCAAACGCCCCTGTTCCATGCGCAACTGGGCCAGCCTGCCTACCAGGTAGTGGGTCCAGGAATCGAGGTCGTGCTGGGTATCGAACGCGATGCCGTCGCTGATTATGCGTTCGGCCAGCTCAAAATTTCTGTACTCGACACCGTATTCCGCGAGGTTTGTATACACCCGGGCCGCATGCTCATGCTGGCCAGCACGTAGCGCGAGCTCCAGGCTTTCCTCCAGTTGCTCGATTCCTTCGGGCTGGTCTCGGAAGATTCGCGCGGTGCCGATATTGTTGAGTGCGTGAACACGAACCTCGTTGTCCTTAAATTTTGCCGCAAGATCAAGTGCGCGTTGCCCCCACTCAATTGCCTCGTCCATCTGGTCATTGAGCATGTGCAATTGCGATCGCAGGCTGTAGGCCATAGCCCGTTCCGATGATGGCGGGGTACTCTCAAGGACGCGCACTGCCTCATCGGCAAAATGCGTCGCCTCGGCGGCCTCGCCTCGATACCAGTGCAGTCGTGACAGCCAGCGCAGGTTATCGCCAACCTTGTCCATACGATTGAGCGCACGCCAAAGTGTGATTGCGTGGCGACGTGCTTCCAGTACCTCTTCGTTGATATGCAGTGCCAGGCCAGCCTCGTATGCCCAGTCCTCATAGAGTTTCGCCGCCGCTTCCGGAGCCGCCTCATCGACAAAGCGCAGCGCCGTTGCAAGGTGCGCCGCTGCTTCACGGTGCGCGCCGACGGCGGCGGCGGCGGCTGCCGCCTGCGGTGCATATTGCAGCACCCGCCTGGCATCCAATGCACCCGCTGAATGATGCACGAGCTGGTCGAGCGTCGGTTCCGGCCCTCCGGGCGCGAGCAGGGCGTCCAGCACCAGGGCATGAATATTTTTCTGCCGTGTCGTAGAGAGCCGCGAGAGTGTTGCAAGCCGTGCGAGCTCATGGCGGAAGCGCAATCCACGATTGACGTCCTGCATCAGCAGACTGCGTCCGACGCAGGCCATTGCGAGCGTGTCTGCATTTTCGCCGAACAGTGGGTGCAGAAGATGCCGTGGCACCAACCCGGGCATCACGCTGATAGTCTCCAGGAACTCGCGCTCGGCCGCTACCAGCCGGTTAAGGCGGGAGCTGACAGCATCCTTAACCGAGGCAGGGATAGACTGGTGTATGTCTTCCTGGCACGCGAGTAGCTCCGTTACAAAAAACGGATTGCCGCCTGTAATCTCGTAGAGTTCCCCGTCGTCATATCCTGCGGGCGCGCCGAGCGCGAGAACTCCTTCGGGCGTGAGCGGCAGTAATTCGATGCGATTGGTGCAGGACGGTGGCAGCTCGCCGAGAACCTGTGTCAGGGGGTGATCCGCCGATATTTCATCAATTCTGAAGCTGATCACCAGCAGTGCGCGCAGCATTGAGATGCGCCGGCCGAGGAATTTCAGGAAATCCAGCGTTGCGTGGTCGGCCCAGTGCACGTCTTCGAACACCAGGATTGATGTGTCGCGCGATGTTTCGACCTGCCGCAGCACCGCGGCAAATAGCTGAGACGGTTGCCCACCGCTGGCGAGCAGATCTCTAACTTCGCTGCCGAGCGCATGCGCCATATCGTGAATTGGCCCAAGCGCACGGGGAGTGAATAGCGCGTCGCAACCGCCCCAAATCACCGTGCTCCCCGGGCCTGCCCGCAAGCGCATCTCCTCGAGCAGCGTTGTCTTGCCGATACCGGCTTCCCCGGCAACGAGCGCAATGCCGCCATGACCGATAGCGGCCCGGCGTGACATGGCGATTAGCTCTTTGAGGGGTTGTTCTCTTTCGACCAGCACGGGTTCACTCTGCCACAAAAACTTGCGCTCGAATGAGCGCCGTGGTGCATGGTTATCACCTGCCGATACATCCGACAAGTAGGCGGTTTTGGCTCTGCAGGCCATGCTGTACCTGGCAGCAGTAGCTACGTCGCGCAACAAAACGCTTGTTCTTGCGGACGAAAGGCCTCCGCGAGCGCCGGGTCGAGCTGCTGAAAATGGCGCGAAAAATAGGTAGTCAAAGTCCAAAATTGGGCATTTCTACCGACGATTGCGGCAAGCAACAACCCTAATCTCCCTGCATGCGATGCCCGGCCACCTGTGTGGCGGCGACCGGGCATGCGCTGGCTCACCCGGGTCTTCCGCGGGTGAGGAGAATGGGCCTTACGGCCAGCGCAAGTGTGTAACTTGATTGGCAGGGAAACCGATGAGCGACAAACAGCGAAAGACATACTGCACGATTGATCACTCGAACAAGCGTGGAGAGAGCCGAAATTTTGATCCTTACGAGTACTGGTTGAACCAGTCAGAGCGACGCAAGGAGATCGAAGCACTGGCCAAAAAGAACGCAGCGGCGGGTACGGTTATTCCGGACAAGAGGCGTCTTGCATAGCGACGTTTGGCAGCCTGAAGGAACATTGCTGCAGGGAGCAGGCCGAAGAGTCTTGTTCTGAAGCCCGATTGGTTACCGCGTAAACCGTTGAACAGGCTACCCATACCTGGGTAGGATGTACCCATGGACAACTGGGTAGTTCGCTCCAAGCTCTCGCCGTCAACGCGGCTTCGGTCGCTGATTGCGAGAGACGAGCTGATTGCCCGCCTGCAGCAGGTGTTGCAGGCGCGCGCGGCTGTGCTGCATGCGCCCGCCGGGTTTGGGAAGACGTCCTTGCTCGCGAACTGGCGGCAGGACCTTTCAGCCGCGGGGGTCCCGGTAGCATGGTTGTCACTTGACGATCACGACCGCGACCCGATCCAGTTTCTTAACTATCTGACCGAGGCGTGCCGTGCCGGAGGTTTGATCGGCAGTGCGGATCCGCCGTCGCCACCGGGTGGCGTTACCGAATCCCCACCTCGCGCTATCTTCGGTTCGCTGCTGACCGAGCTCAACAAGTGCATCGGTCCGCACGTGTTAATTCTCGATGACTTCCATCGCGCCGAAACCAATGACAACTGCAAGGTCATCAATCAACTCCTCGAATCGCTGCCGGAAAACGTACACCTTGTTATCAGTAGCCGGGAGATTTCGCACGCACTGGCGCTCGCGAGCCTCAGGGCACGAGACGAGTTGATCGAAATTGATCATACCGACCTGCGCTTCAATGATCAGGAGATCAAGGCGTTTCTTGGTTCGCTGGTCAGCGCATCGGAAAAATCGAACTGGCCACACGCGCTGTCACAAAGAACCGAGGGATGGCCCATCGCCCTGCAGACTGTTCGTCGCTGGGTGACTGAGGGTGCCTCGCTCAGCGAAACGCTTGAGCAACTGACTGGCCGAAGTTCCGATTTCTCCGACTATTTCCTGGAGGAAGTTTTCGACAATCTGAATGCGGACGTGCAGACCTTTCTGCTGCGCACGTCGATCCTGGAGCGCGTCACCGGCGACCTGGCGAATTGTTTGTGTGATGCCAATAATGGCTGGGATACGCTGGAGGAACTGGAGCGACGCGATCTGTTTGTGCAAAGCCTGGATCGCGAACGCACGTGGTACAGATACCATCGCTTGTTCACGGAATTCCTGCAGGAGCGTTTGCGCCGGCGTGCCGATGAGTCGGTCCCGGAACTGCACCATACCGCTTCAAGCTGGTTTTTTAACAATGGCTACGTTAGCGAGGCAACACAACACGCCGTCGCAAGTGGCAAATTCGCGGCCGTTGCTGATCTTTTCGAAGCGCTCGGTGGCTGGCTGTTTGCGCTACAGGGCCATGCGGGCTCGGTAGAGAGAGCGCTAGATGTCGTGGGCGATAGCGATTTGTCATCCTACCCGCGACTGTGGCTGGGCAAGGTATTTATCACGGTGCGGCAGGGAGAGACGGAACGCGGCGAAGCCATCTTTGAAGAGCTGCTGGCATCCGTCGGAAAGCACACCGAAAAAGACTCGCAGCTCGAATGCGAACTGCTGATTATGCGCAGCTTCCTGAACGTTTACGCAGACCGGCCGATAAGCGATGCCGAAATTCGTGGGCTCGAGGAGCTTGGTGGTTCTTTGCCGCACGAAGACCAGGTTTTGCATGCGGCGCGCAATAACCTCTTATGCACAATCTATGCGCAAAGCGGCCGCTTTGATGAGTGTATGGCGGTTGGCGACAAGGCGATTCGCAATTACCGCGCTATGGGGTCGGTCTGGGGAGAGGCCTTTATTTACTTTCACGAAGGCTATGCGTGCATGGCGCAAGGGCGCCTGCGTGATGCCGAGGTGTTATACACGGCCGGGTATGATCTTGCGGCAGAACACTTTGGCGAGGACGGCGACCAGGCGGCAATCGCCAATGTCCTGTTGGCGGAAGCGGCTTACGAGAAGAACAACATTCATGAAGCAACCCGCCTGCTCGACTTGTCGCTGACGCATATCGAGCGTTTCGATGCCTGGCTGGAAGTCTATGTCGCGGCTTATACAACGGCACTCAAACTGGCGCGCGCCGCGCATGATGAAGAACGTTTACAGAAAATGCTGAATCGGGCGCGGTCCACTGCGGCCAACAGAGGGCTGCCGCGGTTGCGACGGATCGCTGAGATGCAGGTCCTCGAATTTCAGTTGCGCGACGATGACAAGGGCACTGATATCCGGATGAGCCGGCCGCCGGAACCCGCGGACCACCCCGTGTTGCAGCGCTTGGCTGTCAGCGTGTCCGCGCGGCGCAATCTGCAGCAAGGTAATCATACGGCTGCAATCGACATGCTGCGCCAGGCTTGCCAGGACGCTTCGGAACAGCGCCTGATTCGTTCGTTCAAATCGCTGTCAGTGCTGCTGGCCATGGCCCTGTGGGATACGGGGGAGCACGAGGCTGCAATATCTGCGTTTGAAGCCGCGTTGTCGCCGTCGATATTTGAAGGTAGCAAGCGGATATTTATCGACGAAGGCGATTCTCTGGTTCAGGTTATTCGTGATCTTGCACGCGCCTCCGAGAAGCAACGTGGTAATCGATTGCGGGACCGCTTCCTTGCTGAACTCATAATGGAGATCAACGCCGCACGTGTGCAGGTGGCAAAAAACATTGGCGAGCTGAGTCCGCGCGAACAGGAAGTGTTGCGCTACCTGGTGCAGGGCCGATCGAACCGCGAGATAGCCGAATCCATACCCATCTCTATCAACACGGTGAAGTTCCATCTGAAGAACATTTTCGAGAAGCTCAATGTGACCACGCGCAAAGACGCCGTATCGGCTAGCATCCGCCGCGGCATACTCTAGAAAACTACCCGCAAAACCGTCCCACCCTACCCGCGTCAGGTGTTCCGCGTGCCATAGCGGCTTGCTAGCCTCGGGCGTCCCTCAGCAGTTGCGTGCTGGCGTTAGCAGGTGGAATCAAGGTCATGAGAATTGGAGTTGATGTTGGTGGAACCAACACCGATGCGGTTGTTATGGACGGTACACGGGTGTTGGCCGCGCACAAGTCGCCGACCACGACGAACGTCAGCGACGGTATCGTAGGGGCAATCAGCGAAGTACTCAGCACGTCAGGAGTTGCCGCTCCCGATGTAAGCAGCGTCATGATAGGAACGACGCATTTCACCAACGCTTTTGTAGAGCGTCGCGGTTTGTTGCCGGTGGGGATTATTCGCATTGCACTACCCTCGTCACGGGGCGTCATGCCGCTGACCGATTGGCCCGCAGACATCGCCGAGGCGATCGGCAAACATCACTATCTTGTCAAAGGCGGTTACCAGTACGACGGACGCGTAGCCGACGAACTGGATGAACGAGCCGTTGCGGATGCTGCCAGAGAGGTTCATAAGAAAGGCATCAGGTCTGTTGCCATCACCGGCCTGTTCTCTCCGGTTAATTCGGAAATGGAAGTTCGCGCCGAAGAGATCGTTCGTAACGAAGCGCCCGACGCCACTATTACCCTGTCTTCAAGAATCGGGCGCATTGGCATCCTGGAGCGTGAGAACGCTGCGGTTATGAATGCGAGTCTCGCGGACTTGTCGGCAGAGGTCGTCGGTTCCTTCCGGGCGGCACTGGCAAAGCTCAGCATCACAGCGCCGTTCTATATCAGTCAGAACGATGGCACCTTGATGAGCTCGGAGTTCGTGGAGCGATACCCTGTGCTGACGTTCGCGTCCGGCCCCACTAACAGCATGCGCGGGGCCGCCTACCTGTCGGGCCTGAAAGACGCATTGATTGCTGATATCGGTGGCACGACGACCGATATCGGTATGTTGCTCAATGGCTTCCCGCGAGAATCTTCTATCACTGTCGATATTGGTGGAGTGCGGACGAATTTCCGTATGCCGGATGTGCTGGCGCTGGGCCTGGGCGGCGGTTCGCTCGTGGTGGAAGCGGATGGTCGGGTCGAGGTTGGCCCCAAGTCAATGGGATACCGGCTGACTGAGCAGGCGCTCGTTTTCGGCGGCGATACGCTTTCCGCGACTGATCTTGCCGTCGCCGCCGGCTACGCGGATATCGGCGACAAATCCCGGGTTGCCGGACTGTCCGCAGAAACCATCAAGGCGGGCATCGATCGTATCCATAAAATTGTTGCTGACGGTGTTGACCGAATGAAGACCAGTTCGGAGCCCATGCCACTGGTGCTGGTGGGTGGCGGGGCCGTGCTTGTCAGGGACCAGGTTCCAGGCACGCTCGAGACAATTATTCCTGAGAATGCGGGTGTTGCGAATGCTATTGGCGCGTCCATCGCACAGGTCAGTGGGGAGACCGACCGGGTCTTCGCGTATGACGCAAGTGGCAGAGATGACGCAATGGCAACCGCCAAGTCTGAGGCGCGTGAGCGCGCCATCGAGGCTGGTGCCGATCCGGCCACTATCGAGATTCTCGACATTGAAGAGGTGCCGCTGGCGTATATGCCGGGTGGTGCCACCCGCATCCGCGTCAAGGTGGCCGGCGACTTGCTGTCGCGACCGGCATAGTGCTTAGCAGCGCAGGTTAATAAAGAATGAAGATATCAACTGATGATTTGCTGGATATTGCGATGGGCGCCACGTTCCTGGGAACGGGCGGCGGCGGCGATCCGTACATTGGCCGGCTGCTGGCAACGAATGCCATCGAAGAGTTTGGCATGCCCGAGATTGTTGAGCCGGAAGATATCGATGACGACGCGCTGGTATTTACTATCGCGATGCTGGGAGCACCCACCGTGCTTGGCGAAAAAGCGGCCTGTGGCGACGATGTAGACCTCGCCATCCACAGGTTGTCGCAGCGGCTGGGCAGAAAACCGGACGCGCTGGTGGGAATCGAGA
>JAUHZT010000106.1 GCA_030425905.1 Gammaproteobacteria bacterium | reverse complement strand
CACGCGGGCGTGTGGAACATCGATATGGTTTCACTCCCCATAATATGAGGCGCCTGATAAATAACAAGCTCATCGGCCAGATCCGCGCTGACGAGGCTGCCCGACAAGGCCGGTCCTGCCTCAACCAGCAGGTCGTTAACGCCTTGACGGCCAAGGTCGAGCAGCACTTCATTGAGGTCGACAGTGTCGCCATCCGCGGCAGTCTGTACAACGTCCGCGCCGGCGTCTTCGAGCGCCGGGCGCGCCGCATCGTCGACGCAATAAACGAGTGTGCGACCAGGCAGGCACAGCATGCCGGCCGACAACGGCATCCGCAGATGGGTATCCACGATGACGCGCCACGGCTGCATGCCGCCGGTATCAATAGAGGACTCGCGCACAGTGAACGACGGGTCATCGGCCAGCACGGTGCCGATGCCGCTCATCACTGCCCCGGAAACCGCGCGCAGCCGCTGCACGTCACGGCGCGATTCGGGACCTGTTATCCACTGGCTCTCGCCACCGCGCATGGCCAACGCGCCGTCGAGGCTGGCCGCAATCTTGATTCGCAGGAACGGTTTTCCGGTGATAACGCGGGTGAAAAAACCGCGGTTCAGCGCCCGTGCCGACTGTTCCATCAGGCCGCTGCGGACCTTGATGCCGGCCGCTCGAAGCCGTGCCAGCCCCTGGCCGTTGACCTCAGGATTGGGGTCTTCTACCGCGACAACGACTTCAGCGATACCTGCTTCTATCAGGGCCTCCGTGCAAGGCGGTGTCTTGCCATGATGCGCGCAGGGTTCAAGGGTGACATAGGCCGTTGCGCCGCTGGCATCGCCCGCGTCGCGCAGTGCGTTAATTTCAGCGTGGGCAGAACCAGCCGTGGCGTGCCAGCCCTCGCCGATGACAGCACCGTCGCGCACCAGGACGCAGCCGACCATTGGATTAGGCCTGGCCGTAAACCTGCCCAGTTCGGCCAGCTTGAGCGCCCGGGCCATGTGCAAATGATCGGCAACGGAAAACATACTTAACGGGACTTTTTGCTGAGCAAATCCGGCAGCAGTGACATCTGCTCCCGATTAGCGGCCGCATCGGAAATGCGCTGCAAACGCCGTATCTCTTCCTCAAACTCAGTGATGTCCTGGAAGCGGCGGTAAACGCTGGCAAAGCGCACGTAAGCGACTTCGTCGAGCGCGCGTAATTCTTCCATCACCAGGTCACCCACCAGCCGCGAGGGCACTTCGCGTTCGCCCATCGTGCGCAACTTGTGGACCAGCCGGCCAATTGCCTTTTCCAGTTGCTCGCTGGGCACGGGCCGTTTCTCGAGTGCCCGCACCATGCTGTAGCGCAATTTGGATTCGTCGAAGGGCTGCCGGCTGTTGTCGTTCTTGACTAGCCGCGGCATGACCAGCTCTGCCGACTCGAAGGTTGTAAATCGCTCGTTGCAGTCGAGACACTGACGCCGCCGCCGGATCTGCATGCCGTCGCCGGCAAGGCGCGAGTCAATTACCTTGGTTTCCTCGTTACTGCAGAACGGACAATGCATAGGCCCTTATGGATCGAGCGTGCTCAGGCCCCGTAGACGGGGAATTGCTTGCAGAGTTCAAGCACCTGCCCGCGCACGCGATCGATCATTTCCTCACTGTCGATGTTGTCGAGTATATCCGCAATCCAGCCAGACAACAGACGAGTTTCTTCGGGTCCGAAACCGCGCGTAGTAATGGCCGGCGTACCCAGGCGCAGGCCGCTGGTAACGAACGGCGACTGCGGATCGTTGGGCACAGCGTTCTTGTTAACAGTAATATTGGCACGACCCAGCGCCGCGTCGGCCGCCTTGCCCGTAATGCCCTGCTCGATCAGGCTTACGAGCATCAGGTGGTTTTCGGTGCCGCCGGACACGATCGGATAACCGCGCTCGGCCAGCACGCCCGCCATGATCTTGGCGTTCTCAACCACCTTGCCCTGGTAGTCGGTAAACTCGGGCGCCATCGCTTCCTTGAACGCCACGGCTTTGGCCGCAATCACGTGCATCAGTGGGCCACCCTGGTTACCCGGGAAGACCAGCGAGTTGAATTTCTTGGTCAGCTCATCGTTCTTGCGCGCAAGAATCAGCCCGCCGCGCGGACCGCGCAGTGTCTTGTGCGTCGTTGTGGTCACCACATCTGCAACACTGATCGGACTTGGGTAATGTCCCGTTGCAACGAGACCGGCGACGTGCGCCATGTCGACCATCAGGTACGCGCCGACACTGTCCGCGATGTCCCTGAAACGCTGCCAGTCAACAACCCGCGAATAGGCCGAGAATCCCGCGATAACCAGCTTCGGCTTGTGCTCATCGGCAAGCGCCTGCACCTGGTCGTAGTCGATAAGGCCTGTTTCGGCGACGAGACCGTATTGCACGGCGTTATACAGACGGCCTGAGAAATTAACCTTGGTGCCGTGCGTCAGGTGGCCGCCTTCGGCCAGGCTCATACCCAGCAGCGTATCGCCCGGATTGAGCAGCGCCATGCACGCGGCCGCGTTCGCCTGCGACCCCGAGTGCGGCTGCACATTGGCATAATCGGCGCCGAACAATTGCATCGCGCGCTCAATTGCGAGCGATTCCGCATCGTCGACAAACTCGCAGCCACCGTAGTAGCGTTTGCCGGGGTAGCCTTCGGCGTATTTGTTTGTCAGTACCGAGCCCTGGGCCGCCAGCACGCGCGGACTGGCGTAATTTTCTGACGCGATCAGTTCGACATGTTCTTCCTGACGCTGTTCTTCGAGGCGAATGGCTTTGGCGATTTGCGGATCTTGATCCTCGAGGGTCTTGGACATATCGAACATAACAAAGGGTTCTCCGGAAGTCAGGGCGCGGCAAAGGCCGCGATGTTACCTGACTATCCGGTGTGGACAAAAGATTCGACTACCCGTGTCCAGGCCCGCGCAAGATTCTGCCGGTTATAGCCGCCGCCCCCCATGCCTATGATGCGCCCCGCGCAATGCCTGTCGGCTATCCGGCATAACGCGGCCGCCGCTGTCGCATGCGCCTCCTCGCTGAACCTGAGGTGGGTGATAGGGTCGCCAGCGAGGCTATCCGCGCCACACTGAAACAGGATGAATTCCGGCCGGGCGTCTTCGAGATAGGCTTCAACCTGCGACCAGGCCGCCATGAACTCCGCGTCGCCAGCGCCCGATGCCAGCGGAATATTGAGCTTGGTGCCCGTGGCCCTGCCCTTGCCCGTGTCGCTCGCGGCACCGGTGCCCGGGTACAGAAAGCGGCCATCCTCATGCATATCGGCAAACAGCAGGTCCGGGTCTTCTTCGAAGCCGAAATAGACGCCGTCCCCATGGTGCGCGTCGATATCGACATACGCGATGCGGTGCAAGCCATAGTGGTGGCGCAGATACTCGGCGGCGACCCCACAGTCATTGAACACGCAGAACCCGGCTGCCCCATCACGGGCGGCGTGATGCAGCCCCGCAATCGGGATGAATACCCGGTGGGTCTCGTCGTGCATGATCGAATCGGCGGCTGCGAGTACCGAACCCACCACGTCGGAAGCGGCCTCGAAAATGCCCTTTACGGCTGGCGTATCACCGTCGTCGAGGAAGCCCTCGCCCAGTTCGGACATCCGGCTGACCTTGTCAATGTACTCGGGCGTATGAAATAGCAGCAGGTCATCCACACTCGCACGGCGCGGGTGTGCGAAATGGATCTGTTCACCCAGGTCCGCGCGATCCAGCTCCGCAAAAAACGCGGCATGCCTGTCAGTACCAAATGGATGCGGGTCGCCGAATCCATACCTGGCGATTTCATCGCCCCTGTAAACATGTACCGGCTTGCGCATAGGGTCCGAGAGAGTTGGCTATCCGCGCAGCATACCGGATAATGCCCGCTCTTTTGCAAGCAGGTTTTTCCATGGCGCAGTACATCTACACTATGAATCGCGTCGCCAAGGTCGTTCCGCCGAAGCGCTTCATTCTTCGTGACATTTCCCTGTCATTCTTCCCGGGTGCCAAAATTGGTGTGCTGGGGCTGAATGGGTCCGGTAAATCGACACTATTGCGCATCATGGCGGGCCTCGACCACGAAATTGACGGTGAGGCGCGGCCGCAACCGGGCATCAAGGTTGGCTACCTGCCGCAGGAACCCGAACTCGATCCGAACAAGGATGTGCGAGGCAACGTTGAGGAAGGCGTGGCCGAAACCAAGGCGCTGGTCGATCGTTTCAACGAGATAAGCATGAAATTTGCCGAGCCGATGAGCGACGACGAGATGAATGCGCTCCTCGAGGAACAGGGCAAGTTGCAGGACGCCATTGATGCTGTTGGCGCATGGGAACTGGACCGGAAGCTTGAGATAGCGGCCGACGCCTTACGGCTGCCGCCGTGGGATGCCGACGTTACGAAACTGTCTGGTGGCGAGAAACGCCGCGTTGCGCTCTGCCGCCTGCTGTTGTCCCAGCCCGATATGCTGTTGCTCGACGAGCCTACCAACCATCTCGATGCTGAGTCGGTTGCGTGGCTTGAACGGTTCCTCGACGAGTACCCCAGCACCGTCATAGCGGTAACCCATGATCGCTACTTCCTCGACAATGTCGCGGGCTGGATCCTCGAACTGGACCGCGGCCACGGTATCCCCTGGCAGGGCAATTATTCTTCCTGGCTCGAGCAAAAAGAACAACGGCTCGCCGCTGAAGAAGCCGGCGAAAAGGCGCGCCAGAAAGCCATGCAGTCTGAACTGGAATGGGTGCGCACTAACCCCAAAGGCCGACATGCCAAGTCCAAGGCTCGTTTACGGCAGTTTGACGAAATCTCGTCGCAGAGTTACCAGCAACGCAATGAAACCAACGAGATCTATATTCCACCCGGACCCCGGCTCGGCGATGTAGTCCTTGAAGTAGATAACCTGAAAAAAGGCTTTGGCGAGAAACTGCTGATCGACGGTTTGAGTTTCCTGTTGCCACCCGGTGGCATTATGGGGGTGATCGGGCCGAACGGCGCTGGCAAGACCACCCTGTTCCGCATGATCACGGGCACCGAGCAACCCGATAGCGGCAGTATTCGCCTCGGCGACACGGTGCAGGTTGCCGCGGTCGACCAGTCCCGTGATTCGCTGGATGACAACAAGACCGTATGGGAAGAAATCTCGGAAGGCCTCGACCTGTTGCAGGTTGGCAATTACGAGACCTCATCGCGCGCCTACGTTGGCCGCTTCAACTTTCGCGGTGCGGACCAGCAAAAGAAGATTGGCATGCTCTCTGGCGGTGAACGCAACCGCGTCCACCTGGCGAAAATGCTGCGCGCCGGTGGCAATCTGCTGATGCTTGATGAGCCGACCAACGACCTCGACGTGGAAACCCTGCGCGCACTGGAAGAGGCCCTGCTTGAGTTCCCGGGCTCGGCCATCGTCATTTCACATGACCGGTGGTTCCTCGACCGTATCGCGACGCATATTCTGGCGTTTGAGGGTAACAGCGAAGTGGTCTTTTTCACCGGCAATTACGCCGACTACGAGGAAGACCGCAAGCGCCGGCTTGGCGCGGACGCATCCAGCCCGCAGCGCATCAAGTACAAGCGACTGGAGGGCTAAAGTCCTGCTTGCATGAGCAATTTGCAGATATTATGTTGAACTGAGTCTGGTACGCTAAGACACTGATGCATACTGGTTTTTCGACCGGGACAACAAGAGCAATGCACCCGGTCGCCTACAGCGAGATAGCGAGCGATGGCGATAACACTGCACCGTGCAGAGGGTCTGCAAAGCGACGAAGGCGAAAGCCTGGCGCTTGAATGCCCGTATTGCGGCGTTTACGCCAACATGTCCCCGCAAGCCGTTCCTGAAGCGGCACAGCTCATTGAAACGCAACCCAAACATGTCGGCCTCGTGTATCAGTGCGACGCCTGCCGCGCACCGGTTTTTTTGCGCTTTGCCGTTAAAGAGATCGGCGAAGACCACGTGGAGTTATATCGCAATTTTGCGGAGCTCGAACGCCCGACAGAGCGCTTTGCGTTTTCCTATTTGCCACGTGAAACCGAAGTGCTGTTTCGCGAAGCGCTCGCCTGCTACTCAAACAATAGCTTCAATGCGTTTGCATCCATGTGTCGTCGCACCGCTGCTAGTGCATTTCGCGCCCTGGGTGAGGGCAGCAAAATGCGCGGTTTTGACGAGGTCATGCAGGCACAGGAAATTGCCGGCATGGACGACGAGAGTTTCGCACCAATCAAATTGATTATTTTCGAATCGGGTGATGACGAGCGATTGCCGCTACTGAACCGCATCCAGGCCGGCATTCTGCTTGAGGTCATGAAAGACCTGCTTTACCAAAGCTTTGTCCGGCGTGGCAAGCTGACCCGCGCCCTCAAGGTCAGGCAGTTCTTTGTGCAGGAAAGCGACTTCGCGTCGACCGCCTGACCGACCCGAACTTAACCCACTGCGACCCGCGCATTGCGGAAAATGCGCATCCACGGCCCATCCACGCCCCAGTTGTCAGGGTGCCAGGCATTCTGCGTGGTCAGCGCAACCCGTTCGGGATGCGGCATCATGATCGTGACGCGACCGTCTTCATTCGACAACGCACAGATGCCATCGCGCGAACCGTTGGGATTCGCCGGGTAGCTGTCTGCGACAGCACCGTAGTTGTCTACGTAGCGGGCGGCAATCATGTAAGAGGCGGTGTAGCGATCCGCATCGCTCGCAAAGACGACCCGTCCCTCGCCGTGTGACGTAGCAATTGGCATGCGGGAGCCGGCCATGCCATTAAGGAACAGCGATGGACTTTCGACAACCTCTACGAGACTGAGGCGCGCTTCGAATTGCTCAGACTTGTTGCGCAGAAAACGCGGCCAGCTTTGTGCCCCGGGAATCAACTCACGAAGTTGTGCCATCATCTGGCAACCATTGCACACACCCAGCGCAAAGGTATCCGGACGCTGGAAAAATGCGGCGAACTCATCGCGCAAGGCATCGTGATACAGAATCGATTTCGCCCAGCCGCCGCCAGCGCCCAGCACATCGCCAAAAGAGAAACCGCCACAGGCAACCAGCCCCTGGTAGTTCGCAAGGCTGTCCCGGCCGCCCAGCAAGTCACTCATGTGCACGTCGACGGCCGCAAAGCCTGCGCGAATAAAGGCCGCTGCCATTTCGTACTGGCTGTTGACACCCTGCTCCCGAAGAATCGCGACACGAGGTCTCGCAGCACCCAAGAACGGTTGCGCGATATTGTCAGCGGGATCGAATGTAAGTGCGACGTTCAGACCCGGATCGTTGTCATCCTGAATACGATCAAACTCTTCCTTTGCAGTAACCGGGTTGTCGCGCAGTGACTGCACGCGGTAACTCATTTCAGACCACTCGCGCTGCATTCGGCTGCGTTCGAGATCCAGTACCGTTCCCTCGTCATTGCGCACAATGAGACGCGACTCGTCGGTAACGCGACCGATCGCATTGGCAACCACGCCGTGCCTGTCCAGTACCATCTGCACTTGCGTCAGTTTGGACTTGGTAACCTGCAACACGACGCCAACTTCCTCGCTGAACAAGGCGCCGGGCATGTCGGCGTGTTCGCCGCTGAGTTGCAAGGCCGCACCCAGTCGGCTCGCAAACATCATTTCGGCAACGCAGGCCAGCAAGCCGCCGTCACTTCTGTCGTGGTAGGCCAGCAGCATGTCGCGTGCGTTCAGTTCCTGTACAGCCGCGAATAAATTGCGCAGGTCTTCAGGTTTGTCGAGATCCGGTGTTGCGCCGCCAGCCCGGAGGTAAGCCTGCGCCAGGCAGGATGCACCGAGCCGGTTGCGGCCGTTGCCAAGATCGACAAGCAGCAAGTAGCTGGGCTCGTCGACGCGGCGGAGTTCGGGCGTCAGGTGCTTGCGAACGTCGGACACGGGCGCGAATGCCGAGACAATCAGCGACACGGGTGCGACAACCTCATACTCGTCACCATTCTCTTGCCAGCGCGTGCGCATCGACAAGGAGTCCTTGCCAACCGGAATAGCGATACCAAGTTCGCGGCACAACTCGTCGCCAACCGCCTTTACGGTGTCGAACAGGCGTGCGTCTTCGCCCGGGTGGCCCGCCGCGGCCATCCAGTTTGCGGACAGCTTGATGTTGCCCAGGCTACTGATTGGCGCGGCGCAGATGTTCGTAATGGCTTCCGCAACGGCCATGCGACCCGACGCCGGCGCATTGATCGTGGCCAGCGGTGTTCGTTCGCCTATCGCCATGGCCTCACCGGTAGTGGCTGCAAAACCGGAAGCCGTGATGGCCACGTCGCTGACGGGCACCTGCCACGGGCCGATCATCTGGTCGCGTGCGGTCAGACCGCCCACGGTGCGGTCACCAATGTGAATCAGGAAGGACTTGTCGGCTACAGCCGGGAAACGCAGCACGCGCAGCGCCGCCTGCTCGATATCAATATCGTCAAGCCTGAGTTCGGTGTCATCGGCGGCCGGACGCGCCACATCGCGCGTCATCTTCGGCGCGCTGCCAAACAGCACGGACATCGGCATGTCGACAACCTTGTTGTCGAATTCACGGTCATTGACGACGAGTTGTTCCCGCTCTGTCAGCGTGCCAATGACTGAAACCGGGCAACGCTCGCGCGCGCAGAGCTCGCGAAACCCATCCAGTCGATCTTCCCCGACTATCAGAACGTAACGTTCCTGCGCTTCATTGCACCAGATCGCCATTGGCGACATCCCGGGTTCGGCATTGTCCACGTCGCGCAGTTCGATTTCCGCACCCAACTTGCTGTGATCCACAGCCTCAGGCACAGCGTTGGACAGACCACCCGCGCCGATATCGTGAATCAGCAGAATCGGATTGTCTGGCCCCATTTCGGTGCATCGGTCGATGACCTCCTGGGCCCTGCGTTCCATTTCCGGGTTACCGCGCTGCACCGAGGCAAAATCAAGGTCTTCGCTTGAGGCACCACTCGCAAGACTCGAGGCGGCGCCGCCACCAAGCCCGATGAGCATGGCCGGCCCGCCGAGTATTACGATCTTTGCGCCCACCGGCACATCAATCTTGTTGCTGTGCTCGGCACGCACATTGCCGACACCACCCGCGATCATGATGGGCTTGTGATAACCGCGAATTTCATTGTCCGGTAACCCCGGTACGCGCGCTTCAAAGGTCCGGAAATAGCCCGCAAGGTTTGGTCGGCCAAACTCGTTATTGAACGCAGCGCCGCCGAGCGGGCCGTCAATCATAATTTCGAGCGGCGCCGCCATCCGTTCCGGATGCGGAAACTTGATCTCCCAGGGCTGCCGGTAACCCGGAATCCTGAGATGGGACACCGTGAAACCCGTCAGCCCTGCTTTGGGCCGCGCCCCGAGGCCGGTCGCTCCTTCGTCGCGAATCTCCCCACCGGAACCGGTAGCCGCACCGGCGAAGGGTGAAATTGCCGTCGGGTGATTGTGTGTCTCCACTTTCATCAGGATATGAATGGGTTCTTCACTGAACGCGTATTCGCGGCTGGCACTGTCGGGCAACAGGCGCTGTCCAATCCAGCCTTCCATCACCGCGGCATTGTCCGAATAAGCGGACAAAACGCCCGCCGGGCTGGCTTCAGTCGTCGAGCGAATCATGCCGAACAGGCGCTTCGACTCGGGAACACCATCGATAACCCAGTCGGCGTTGAATATCTTGTGTCGGCAGTGTTCCGAATTGGCCTGCGCGAACATCATCAATTCAGCGTCGGTCGGATCGCGCCCCATCTCCTGGTAGCGCGCTGCCAGGTACTCAATCTCTTCGTCAGACAAGGCCAGGCCAAGGCTCGTATTGGCCCGTTGCAATGCCGGCTCACTGCCTGCGGACAAGTCGATATGCTCGAGTGCCTGCGGTGCGTGCGTCGCAAACAGCAAGCGCGCTTCTTCCCCGCTGGCGAACACCGCTTCGGTCATCCGGTCAAACAGCAGCGGCGCAAGATTGAAAGCATCCTGCTGTGCGGCCGTGCCTTTGAAATGCAGGCCGTAACAGATACCGCGCTCGATGCGCTCAATACCGTCGAGGTCGCAAGCGCGCGCGATGTCCGTGGCTTTTGACGACCACGGCGATATGGTCCCGGGTCGAGGCACAACATAGAGCGTTTTTGCTTTGCGACCCAGCTTGCCGGCGGCGTCGTCAGAGAGTAACAGCGCGGTCAGGCGGCGACTGGTTTCGTCTGGCAGTTTTGCTGTCGTGCGCACAAAATAGGTGAAACGCGCTTCCAGCTTCTCGATCCGGTCATCCTGACGTTGCAGCGCACGGGTTAGCTTTTGCAGCCTGAAATCCGACAATGCGGGCTGGCCCGCCAATTCCAGGAAATGAGTTGACGGGGAAACCAGTGGGGCAGGTTTTGACAAAGCGACGGGACCTGATCAGAAGTGCGGACGGGATCGAAGCCGGAATGATACCGGACGCAAAATCTGAGGCAAAGCACACGCCACTGCACCGGCCCCGTTGGCGCCGATCAGGATTTCGTATCGCCCGGCGTATAGATTGGCATCGGAAACTGCGCGACATTGCCGCCCTGGGCTTTGGAAATCTTGCTCACACCTTGCTTGTCGACTTCGTCGATCCTGATGATCGAGTGCATCGGCAGAAAAGTCCGCCGCACGTTCTCAAACTCGGATTTGATCTTCTCTTCCGACGGATCAACGACGACCGTCGTGCGCTCCCCGAACACAAGTTGCTCGACTTCGACAAAACCAAACAACTCGCCGTGCCGCACCTGCCGTGCGTACACTTCAAAGACCTGTCCCTGGTTCATGAAGACCACTTTATATAGGTGTTTTTCGCTCATTCCGGTTACTTGTTGCCAAAACTCCTGCCAAAGGCCGCGTAGTTTAACCAAAAGCCGACAGTATCGGGTACTTATCGGTTTGGCGCCTGAACGGCCCATATGTGGTCCAATATCGGCATTTAAAGAGCTGCGACCAGCGCTTGCAGGCGTCGTTATGTGAACTGATTGGCAGCACAAGCACTTGAATACAGGCAGTATTCCGCTCAATGACCCGAAAATGGGCGGGGCG
>JAUHZT010000105.1 GCA_030425905.1 Gammaproteobacteria bacterium | reverse complement strand
CAGGTGCCTTCGGACAAGGCTTCTTCACGACCAATGTTCCGGACCTCGAAGCGAAAGGGCTGGAGCTCGAACTGGTTAGTCAGGACCTGATCGCGCCGGGTGTATATGCCGCATTTAGCTGGGGCTACACGGACAACGAGTTCAAGGATGACGCGCAACTCTTTCCGGGAACCCGCGTAACCATCAACAAGGGCGACAGCTTGCGCCGTACGCCAAAAAATACCTATTCGTTCGATCTCGGCTACGAGTTTAGTGCGGGCGGCGACGCTGACTGGTTCGTTCGTGCGAACTACTGGCACAAGGATGCAACGCAAACGTTTGGCTACAACGGCACTGACGGCGACGTGAAAGTGCCGTCGCAGAATGTTGTCAACATGTCGGCCGGGGCGCGCTGGGATAGCTTTCAGTTGAAGCTCTATGTTGACAACCTTACGGACCAGGCACCCTGGCTTAATGTGTTCTCGGGTGCGTCGTTTGGTCAGCCGGGTGCCGACGATGCTGTACGCGCCAATACGATACGGCCGCGCACATTTGGTATAGAGGGCATCTTCTACTTCGGCATGTAACAATGTGAAGCGTGACAATAAAATTGTGATGCTTCAATGTCGAGAAAACTTGCTGTCGGGACGATGGCAGCCTATTCGGCACCCATGGTGCCGATATGGATGCTACACACGCCGGCACTGTCTATTCTGCCCGGCCTCTACGCGACGCTGGGTGGGATCGACCTTATGACCATTGGCGCAATTCTGGCGTTTAGTCGCTTTCTCGACGGCTTCACTGACCCGCTTGTTGGCTGGTTGTCAGACAACACGCGCACGCGGTTCGGCAAGCGCAAGCCATGGATCCTGGCTGGCAGTCTGTTGTGCCTGGTCGGCGTCTGGTTCTGGTTCAGGCCGGGGCCCGACACGGGCGCTGTGTATTTCCTGCTTGCGTCGGCCGCAGTCTACCTTGGCTGGACCATGGTGGAGATTCCGCACGCGGCATGGTTAAGCGAGCTCACGCACGGCTACAACCAGCGTTCGCGTTTATCGGCGACCCGCACCACCGGAATATATTTAGGCCACTGCGTGTTCTGGCTTGGCCCGTTCCTGCCCATGCTTGCAACGCGGGAAATAACGCCTGAGGTCATGCGGATTCAGTCTTGGGTCATTATTGGGTTGCTGCTGGTGTCTGTCACCTGGATGCTGAGCCGTGTGCCGATAGGCTATTCAGGCTCTCGCTCGTCGCCGAGTATCAAGCGCGCCGCAGTAGCCATGAGCAAAAATGGCCCCGCAAAGCTTCTAGCCGCGATTCTGCTCGTGAGCTGGTTTGCCAGCGGAATGGTCGCTGGTCTCTACTTTTTCTACATTAGTGAGTATCTCCAGCTAGGCGACAAATTCGGCCACATCGGGCTCTCGGTGGCAGTGATTGGCTTCCTGAGTGCTTCGGCGTGGGGCTGGGTGGCTACGCGGGTGGGCAAGCATCGCGTTATAGCGATCTGCAACTTCAGCACGGTTCTCACCTTGCTGGCCATGGCGATGCTGGAGCCGGGCACATCCGCATTTTATCCGTTGCTGCTTATCTTCAGTTTCTCGGCATTGTTTGGCGCAGGCTCAACAGTCGGCTACTACGCGTTGATGAGCGATGTGGTTGACTACGACGAGCTCAAGACGGGTGCGCATCAGGCCGGCAGCTACTACGCGCTGATAACCCTGTTACAAAAGTTGGGGCTTGGCGCCGGGGCCGGCAGCGCACTTATTCTGGCGGCACTCTTTGGCTTTGATCAGAACGGAAACAATGAAGGCCAGGCGCTGATCGGATTCTTCGTCGCTTTCCTGGGTATCCCGATAGTGCTCAACCTTGTTGCCACTTTTCTGGTTTTTAATTTTCCACTTGACGAAAGGCGGCATCGCGTCATTCGAAAGCGACTTGACTCATTGGCTCGTCGCCGCACCGTTGCGGCGCATGGTTGAGGCCCGGATTCTGGCGGGCTGCGAACATGGCGGCGTCGTTTCGATTATGCGCTGCTTCCTGAACACTACGCCATGGCCAGGTATCAAAACGTTCAGGTGAGTACAACTTGGCGTCGAAGCACTTGAAAGTGACATTTGAACGCACGGCTACATCGCAATTGCTGCAGGAGATTACTTATGCGTAAAGTTTTTTGGACGTTGTTCGTGCTTCTTATCAGCACGTCGGCGAGTTCGCAGCAATTGGCGCTGGTCAATGGGACCGCCATTCCCGTAACGGGCGCACCAGTAATCGAGAATGCAGTCGTACTAATCGATGACGGACGCATAACAAGAATTGGTGAGAACCTGGAAGTGCCATCGGGCTACGAGGTCCTGGACGTGCGCGGTAAGTGGATAACTCCGGGCATCATCGATACCAACGTGCATTTGATTCTGACGACTATTCCTGAATTCTTCATCAAGTACGAAGACCGGTTGACAGACATTGCGATCCAGTCAGCACAGGTTGGCTTGAAATACGGGCTGACAACGATGCCGGATACCTGGGGTCCACTACCGCCTTTGCTGGAGGCGCGAGACAGAATTAACAGTGGTGAATTCGTCGGCAGCCGGATCCTGGTTGCAGGCAACATTATCGGCACCGGTGGCCCCTTCAGCCAGTCATTCATGGGTGGGTGGCCTCTGAACGGTTTGACTGTGCGCTACGGTGGTTGGGTTCGCCCTGAAATACGCCAGCGTATTGATGCGCTGTGGGAAGACGATGTCGGTCCCGCGATGATTGCGATGACGCCGGAAGAAGCGGCGCTGACTTTGCGCAAATACATCGCCAAAGGCGTGGACTTCGTCAAGATAGGTGTCAGCGGGCACGGCCTTGGGGCGGTGGAGCCATTATTGTTTTCACCCGCAGTGCTGGAAGCCATGCGCAAGGAAGTTCGTGCCGCAGGAATCCCGCTCACCACCCATACGTTTACGATCGAAAGTCTGCGTCTGGCTGTTCAGATGGAGCCGGACTTATTGCTTCATCCGAACGTCATGAGCCCCTCGTGGGAGTATGCAACCGACAAACAACGAGAAGCCATTACCTCGTTGATGGCGCAGATTGCTGCCAAGGGTATATACGCGGGGCTCATGATGGTTCCGGAGGAGAACAAGTCGCGTATTTATGCCGAATGGGACTACAGAGAGCACACAGATACGCCTTCGCTTAACAGGATAATGGATGAACGTCAGTTCGCCATGGCAGGCGTGAGTCACGAGAAGCAGGTTGCCGGCCTCAAGGCCTGGCTGGATAGCGGCATCAAGTACACGCTTGCTACGGACCAGGGTCCTGATTCCACCGACCTCGGCCCGGTTGCCTGGGGGCGTCTTGGCAGGATGCATTTTGGCCGCATGATCGGGCTCCAGGAAGCCGGTGCCAGCCCCATGGAAGTGCTGGTTGCTTCGACGCGCGCTGGTGCGGAAGCCTACGGCCTTGAAAAAACACTGGGTACACTTGAGGCTGGCAAAATTGCAGACATGCTTGTGCTCGATGCGGATCCTCTGCTCGATATAGCGAACATGCGGAAAATCAATGCGGTAATCAAGGATGGAAAGATCGTTGACCGTGAAGCGTTGCCGACCGTGAAAGTGCTCGACTACGACCCGAGTTTGCCATGGCCATTCTAAGGGGGATGGCAAATTCATGGGCGGAAGTGGTGGTAAGTTCCATGCTTGCTGCGAGTATTCTTATCGGTAGCAATGCATCTGCAAATGATGAAGGCTGGCAGTTGGTCGACCCTGGCAACATTGCCGTACTGCAGGTTGATGGCGACCGCGTTGTTATAGAGTTGAATCCGGAGTTTGCCCCTGCCACGGTGAACCAGTTCAGGCGTCTGGCCCGCGAAGGTTTCTATGATGGCCAGAGTTTCTATCGCGTGATCGACGGCTTCGTTGCACAAGGTGGGGATGGTAGCGACATGGGGGCAGCAAACAACGAGCCCACAATTCGCCCAGAGTTCGAACGTGACTGGACTGACGACATCCAGTATGTGCGTGCGCAGTCACCTGACCTGTTCGCCCCGGAAGCTGGTTTTGTTAACGGCTTTCCGGTGGCGGCCGATAGACAGTCCGAGAAGATTTGGCTGACCCACTGCCCTGGGGCGATCGCGATGGCACGACTCAATGCGGCCGATTCGAGCAGTACGGATTTTTACGTCGTTATCGGTCAGGCACCACGCTACCTGGATCGCAACCTGAGTGTGTTCGGCCGTGTCGTTCTTGGTTTAGACGTGCTTCAGCGCCTGCCGCGTGGCTCAAAGGAGTCAAGCGGTATTCTCGAGAATATCGGTGACGGCAGTATTATCGATTCTGTAAGAATACTTTCTGACCTCCCGCAGGCTGAGCAGTTTTCACTCTGGCGCGTCGATACAAACGGCCCGGGCTTCAGTGAAATGCTCGATGCCAGGCGAAACAGGGATGCCGAGTTTTTTGTGCACAAGCCTCCGGCTGTTATTGACGTTTGCCAGGTGCCTCTGTCGGGGCGCATAGAATAGTTTCGCGACATCGAGATGCAAACTGGATTGCTTCTGCAAGCTCCACAACTCTCCTCAATTTCTGCACGGTCGATCCGCATTTGCTCGTTAACCTGAAGCTCATTTCATGAGCAAGAGCAAAACCCATGCAGGTTCGTTGTTCCCATAGGAAACACGCTGTGTCGCTGGCCGCTTCGCTTTGCACACTGCTTGTGTGCGCAGGCACGAGTGTGGCGGCTGAAGACAACGTAACGAGACTGACCAACAGCGCCGCAAAATACACTGAGATTGTGACCAGTTGGGAAGCCTTGCTCGAAGCGCGCGAGTCTCGCCTTTCCACCGGTTTGCGGCTTACGGATGTCGAACGTTATGAAGACTACGGCACCGTCGAGTATTTAGCCCGCTGGTCTGAAGGTGACGACAAAGACCTTGTCTGGCGGACGACGGGTTGGGCCGGGTTTGAGGCCAAGACCCGCGAGCTCGCTGAGCATGACATGCGGTTAGTCGATGTCGAAGTCTACCTGGAGCAAGGCGAGACGCATTACCTCGGTGTCTGGCGCACAGGGCGCGGCAATTTCGCACTCTGGACCTGTCCCACCTGGGATGCCTTTACTGAGCGCTGGCAACAGATGGCAATGAATGGTTTGCAACTCGCCGATATCGAAGTCTATAGCGACGCGGCTGGCCCGCATTACTTTGGCCTGTTTCGTTCTGATGTGAGCGAAGCAGCGCTCTGGCAGGACGAGGACTGGGACGAGATATCGCAGTAGGCGCAGAGCAACTGCGCGCAGCTATTGCCGCTAACGAACAGTGTAGCCGCGGCCCTCCAGGCAGGCTGTTAACGCACGCTGGTAGTTGGACTTTCGGAGAGCCAGCTCGGTCTTGTTCTTGGCAATCTCTTCGGCTTCCTGCCTGGCTTCAGCTTCGGCTTTTGCCCTGGCTTCTTGCTGCCCTTGCTCTTCAATCGCGGACCCCGCCAGTGTACCGAGTACCGCGCCAATCACCACACCTTCGGCGGTATCGTGGCCGCGTGAGCCGACAATGCCACCAGCGACCGCGCCGGCGATGGCGCCTTTTGCCGCGGCGCCCTCGGCTTCGTTCGGCGGGACGGGTACCTTAACGGTCCGCAACGGGGCAACTCCTTTGAACAGGGAAGGGTCGAAGCCACTTTCCTTAACGGCCCACGTATGGCACGCGTAGCGGTCCTCGGCGAGTTGTTCATCGCTTTGTCCGTCAGAAGGGTAAACGTAGATATCCTGGCTGTTCGCAACAGGGCTCAGGACTAAACCGATGGCGACAAGGCCATAGAAAACACGAACTCTATGATTTCTTCGCATACGAATTTCCTCAACTATTTAACGGTGTAGCCACGGCCTTCGAGGCAGGCAGAAAGTGCGCGCCGGTAGTCAGCAGCCTTTTCAATTTCAGGATCTCCAGTGCCAGGATCGTAGCCAGTCTGTTCGGAGGCCCAGAGGTAGCACTCGTAACGGTCGCGGTCGCGCTGCTCGTCGCTTTGCCCTTCATTGGGGTAAATGTAGATCTCACCGGTTGTCGTTTCGCTCGCGGCTACGAGTGCTGTTGCGGCACCCTCGGGTTCTTCAACAACCACATACTCGCTCCTGTCACGGTCCCAAAGGTAGTAGGTGAAATTGGCGTAGAAGTAGCGGCGAGGCCCGATACCAAAGCTGATATAGCCAGGTGGCAATGCGGTAACCCGCGCACCGATGGGCGCACGCACCACAACATAGGCACCGTTGTTTCCAGGACGGTAGAAAATACCGTTGTGATACCGGTAGTTCTGATTATTGACGCGAACCGCATGATGTCCTGCCGGCAAGCTGCGGACCTGGTTGCCTACCCTCGGGTACCGGGCGGCCTGGTGCGAGCGGCTTTGTGCAGCGCGGTTTGCAGACTTGTCTTGTGCGGTAGCATCGGTCACTGGCGCCAGCGTGCAAACGCCAATGGCAGCCGCGAGCAGCAAGCTGCTTATGAGATTCCTGATCATGGTTGCTCCTTTATGGTTTGTTTAAACACAGTTATAAAAATGCTTCAGGGCCATTCTCGATGACCGAAGAATGTGAAGAAATTGCGGAGATACACAGTTGCGCCCGCTCAGGCGGCGCCGGCACCGCAAAGAAAAGACTCCCCGCGCGAGGCGGGGAGAACGGGGGTGCGCAATGATGCGCGTTGGGGGATTCTTTGTTGCCAATTCAGATATCGATCTATGCAGTACCGCGCAAGCTATTGCCCACTCAAATACGCATCGACTGCCGCATCTCGGTCGCTTGCATGCTCTTTCAGCTCGTCGACGGCGTTGTAGAAATCGCTGGGCCCGTTCAGGAACGTATACCCGGCAACTTCTGTGGTCGCATAAGGCTCGACCAGGGCCGCGTAGGTGTCGTAGAGCGCCTGCGTGGTCGTTGTTTCAAAGGCGGCCGACATCACTTCGAAAAGGTAGTAGTCGTAGGTCGCCTTATAAATTTCATCGTCATATAGCTTCTCGATCAGTGGCCAGCTATTCGCTTGCATGTTCGAAAAATCGAGTGCCAGCGCACCGCCTTGTTTGCCATCCTGTAGTGCCTCGTTGTTATCCCAGGGTATCCAGGTCAGCTTCGATGCGTCCGGGTCGGTGTACAGGTAGTAATTGTGTGGCATCCGCCCGTAGGTGTCCCAGTTTTGAATGACCTCGTTGACAGCGAGGTACTTGAGGAATCCGTCGACATCGAAAACCGATTCAAGGTTTGCCCGCCAGGCGGGTCAGTGCTGGCCGTATCATCGTGAAGTGCCGAGAACAGCGCCAGGATGTCTGACCAGTCTGCATCGTCTTCGTTGGTTTTCTTCTCAAAGTATTCTTCGGCAAACGATCCTTCGATGAAGCTCGCACCGAAATCCTCGGGCTTGTAGAGATTGCCCTCGTCGCTCGAAAACTGCGTGTCGATAACTTCGCCGTCCACCTCCTCTACCAGTGTGTAAAGGCCGAAATACTCCGGACCGTCGCCGTGATCAAGGTAGAGCTGGTAGAAAGCAGTATGAGATACGGGTACACCGGCTTTGCGGAATACATCGGACGCCACTTTTTCCCGTAGCTGAGATTTGTCGTCGAAGTTGTTTTTCAGGCTGAACTTCTTGAACCCGTAGAAGCGCTGATTGTCGATCTGCGGGTAGTCATCCTCAAACTCATCGAAGTCCATTTTGAACGACAGCTTCAGGATCCCTTGTTGCCAGCTGGTCTGCAGGCTTGAGTTGCCCTTGAAGCGAATGCCAACCCGGTACCATTGTGTGCCGTTGTAGTAAACATCCGCCGGCACAAAGATCGGGTCCTCGTCGTCATCGCTCAGGCCGCCGCCCGAAGCCCGCCCGAATTCGCCGTATTTGGCGGCCATGTCATCCAGCATGCTTTGCCAGCGCTCTGCCGTTACTACAAAGTCGAAGCGCTTGACGAGCGTCTCGTCAAACACTTCGCTGTAGTTCGGGTCGACATCATTGCTGTGTGTTGCTTCGGTCCAGTCAGTGGCCTCGAAGTCCGCATCGTTCACGACCTCAACTTCTGGAGTGACCGGGAGCGACGACGATGTGCTGTCGTCGTTGCTACTGCTGCTACAAGCAGCGAGCAATGCAAAGAGTGCCAGTGTCAGGTACGGCATCTTGGATAGTTTACGTTGCATTCTTATTTCTGGCTGTTGCTCGAATATCAACAGGGTGGTTTGAGAGCAAGCATTCTCAATGGAGGAAAAGTGAAGAAAAAAAGGAGATGCCGGGACGGCAGCCGTCTCGTTAGCGCAAGGCCGTGTGGTTCCGGTGCAGTTTATCGAGTGCCTGCAGTGACAGGTGAGCCACGCAGGAGTCTTGCGTGCGGCCCTAGTAAATCAGCGCATGCAGCGAACGCTCATGCGGCTCCAGGCCCTTGAACGTGACTGAACCATTCTCTGCCTGCCATTTGAATGCTTCGCCTGTGTAGGGGTTACGGCGCGGGCTTGATTCCAGTTGCACGGCAACGTCCTGCGGCTCTACCGCGGCAGCACGTAAATCGGCAACGGCTATGGCAGCGCGACGAATGCCTTCAAGATCTGATACCCGCACGGCGTAGTTTGAAAAGGACGAGAAGCCCAGTGACAGGACGATGTTGCCGATGGGGTTGTACAAGCGGCTACGCGGTTCATGGGTCGATGCCTGTAAGGTCTCGGCCATCCGTACAGCATTGGGAATGTCCTCGAACGGCACCGCGTAGAGATTGGCCAGGTCAATCATCATGCGCGCATGCCGATTGCTGATGTCCTGCGGTTGCCAGAACGGTTTCATGGCGGTGCCCAGCAGTCGGTCCCATGCTCCCGCGTTCGCGGTGCCGAGCGCGCCTGCAATCGCGTTGTCTGCAACGCTTTGCAAGGCATGGTCGAAGAACCTCCATTCTCCGGCAAAGCAGCGCAGCATTGAACGTTCCTCGTCCGAGATTTCGACCCACCAGGACGCAGGGACTGCCGTTGGTGCAATGTCAGGCGGTACTTCGCGAAGTACCAAATTGCCCAGCTTGAAGTGTCGAATGATTGCAGAGGTGGCTACCATCTTGCTGACGAGCCCATCTGAGTTCTCAAGGACGATGCGCCAGAAAACCAGGTCACTTTCGAGCGCTGTGCGCACCGCTTCGGCATCCCCGGCACTAGCGGCGCGCCACCCCTGCGCCATCAATAATTTTTGACCTTCAAAGACCGCGCCGTAGGGCGGTATTGGCGCCATTGGGTCGAAGAGGGTTGCCTCCTGAAATTCGTTCATGGCGATGAGGCTGCGGTATCGATCAAGCAGCCATTGTTCGTCGGCGAGCCATTGCTCCACACTGCTGTGCCCGGCTTCGAAGAGGCGAGCGCATTCGGCCTCTGCACGGCTGCAGGCTTCTGCGAGTTCTGCGACCTCGTCACTTCGCAATCCGCGATAGTCGTAGTCTTCAGGTGGCGCGTTCGCCTCAGAGTTTGGCTCCGCCGTTGCCGCCAGCATCCACCTGTGCCGCTCCAGCCCCGCTATCGCGGGATCCGCGTCGGGTGCCGCCGCGAAACCCAGTATGTACAGGTAGGCATTACCGGGGTCAGTCACCGCCGGCGTTGAGGGCTGCTGCGTCGCCAGCATCTTTGTCTCAGCCGAAGGGGGCTGGTCATTCAAGTTGACTACAAACCCCAACGCGTACGCGAGCAATGCGACGCACAGCACAATGCCAACCAACCAGCCAAGGGTTCGAAACGTCTTTGCCACTGCAGCCATTCTGCGTGCCTGGTTGATTCCTGATCGCGATTGCCTGTCATTTATAGCAAAACGAAGCCTTTTTTGCGCCGCAACGCCGCAATACGTTGCCGCTCCCGCAGGGGCTGCTCAGTGATCCTGCAATGCTTGATCTGGCCGCGTGGATTGGCCCTAAACCGCGACAATGCTAGGCTTGCCGGCACTGATTCGCAGAAAGGCCGCATGCAAAGCACCCGATGATCGCCCCGAAACCCAACGCTGCCGTTCTCGGTATCTGGTCACGACTGCTGCTCCTCGTTGGCGGTCTTGCAGCGGGCTATGCCTGGGCAAGCTACCAGGCGAAGCCGAGCCATAGCCCTGCACCTGACGTCAACCTGTCGCAGGAAACGGTACCGGTCGCACAGCCTGTTGAAAGGCAAACAGATGCGTCCGCACTCGCCCGCGCAGCGACGAGTGAGTGCAAACCTGCAATGGCGGTCGCAAAGACGCCGGCGCGCCAGGAATCCCTGCCGCCTGGTCGCGAACCGACAACGCTCGCAGGCTGGTACGAGGCCTTCATGAGTGAGCCTCGCGACAATGCCTGGGCGCCGGTGATCGAATCTGATATTCGCGACATCATCGCGGCATCCGGCAACACGCTCATCCAGCCGGAATACGTCGCTTGTGCCAGCAGCCGTTGCACGGTGGCGGGGTTGGTCGACCAGACCAGCGCGTTCGATAGTTGCGTTATCGGCAGTTGGTTAGGCGATGCCCTGATCTTCCGTGACGCGTTCAGCTACACCTGTATCGACGAAGAGGCGGCCGGCAAACAGCGCTTCGTGGTGTTCGTCGATTCGGAACGCGCGCCATGATCAGTCGCATTATCGATGCCACAGTGATGCTTGGCGGCGGCCTGATTGTCGGCTGGCTGCTGGTTTCACCCGCAGAACATTCGCCAGCCATGCCTGCCCAAGTGGAGGCGCCCGCAATGACCGCGCCAGTGGCAAGCAAGCCAGCGCCTGTTGTCGATCTGCCGGTTGTCGATCAGGCCGAGCCCCTTCCTGATTGCCCGGAACCCGCGGCCAACCCGCCCGCAAAGGTTCCGAAT
The DNA here is from genome assembly GCA_030425905.1 of Gammaproteobacteria bacterium. Lineage (GTDB taxonomy): Bacteria > Pseudomonadota > Gammaproteobacteria > Steroidobacterales > Woeseiaceae > UBA1847. The sequence goes on along the minus strand of JAUHZT010000105.1, from coordinate 228 downwards.
AGCAATCCGCCGCTGCCGCCCGTTTATGCCGAGATGCTCGGCGCGGTTGCCAACACGGCGACAAGTTCGCAACAATAAAAGCGCCCTGGCGGACTTTCTCTCAAGTTTCCGGTTAGAGTAGCGAACGAACAGGCGCCTGATGCGGTCTACCGATTCCATGGACGATATGAAAATTATTTGTGCGCGCGTAAGCGTGCGTCGAGTCGCGCGCGCCACAGCCGCGCTCGG
>JAUHZT010000235.1 GCA_030425905.1 Gammaproteobacteria bacterium | reverse complement strand
GGTTTTCAATTTCGGGGAATACGTTGCAAAACGCGCAACACGTGACACTACTGCTGGCCCTGCTGCTCATGGCAGCGGTGGTGTTCATTCTGGCGCTCGCCACCGGCAGCGCGGACATCGCATTTGCCGACGTGCTGCGTGCGCTGGCGGGCGACGCCGCACCACAGATTGAAACGCTGATCCTCGATCTGCGGCTACCGCGCACGCTGAGCGCTTTCGCCGTCGGCGGTCTACTCGCCGTCGCAGGCGTATTGATGCAGGTGCTGTTACGCAACCCGCTTGCTGAACCTTATATTCTCGGCACTTCGGGCGGTGCGGCGGTCGCGGCCCTGTCCGCCATGTTGCTCGGCCTGGGAAGCCTGGCGATCGATGCCGCCGCGTTCGGCGGCGCGCTGGCCGCAACGCTGCTGGTTTTTTCGATTGCGCGCGGCACGGGTAGCTGGGCGCCCACGCGACTTCTGCTGACAGGCGTAGTACTCGCTGCCGGCTTCAGCGCAGCGACAACGCTGTTGCTGGCCCTGAGTCCAGAGCACCAGTTACGTGGCATGCTGTTCTGGCTTATGGGCGACCTCAGCTTTGCGTTCGACCCGCTGCGGTTGCTGTTACTGCTGCTCGGCCTCAGCGTTGCGGCAACGCTGATGGCACGACAACTCAACGTGCTGGCGCGCGGCGAAACGCAGGCAACCATTGTCGGCCTGCCCGTCAGGAACTTTCGCTATCTCGTGTTTATCGGCTCGTCGCTGGCGACCGCGCTCGCCGTTACCGCAGTCGGCGTCATCGGCTTCGTCGGACTGGTGGTGCCGCACCTGGTGCGTATTGTGGCAGGCAGCGACCATCGCATCGTGGTTCCGGCATCGGCGATTGCGGGCGGCACACTGCTCGTGCTCGCCGATACCCTGGCGCGAACCTTGCTCGCGCCGCGCCAGCTACCGGTTGGCGCACTGACCGCGGCTATCGGCGTACCCCTGTTCCTGCTATTGATGAGCCGTAGCCAGCGCTACCGGTAGGCCGCACGTTCAACGAGTTTCACAGCATCGGCATAATGCCAGCCCGCGATGCCGGTATTGCGTTGCGCCACCTGCTCCGGCGCCGCGTCCCGGATCTTGTCCGGATAGTGCGCATCAGCCAGCAACCACTCGATAAACTGGAGGGCCAGCGCTGGCTGATTCGCGTGCCGGGCGATGCCGACACCGTCAATCTCTACAAACGCCGTCTGCGGCAAGCGGTAGCGCAGCGCCCCAACACTGCTTGGCTTTGCAATGTCGCTCTGCAGGACAAGGCCCACTGCGCAATCGCCGACAGACAAAGCCTCGAGTAAGCCCTGCTGCGAAGCGAAAGGCGGCAACGCGAGATTGGCAACCCAGCCACGCACAAGCAACTCTGCCTCGCGCGTACCTGCCTGATCGATAAGCATGGCGACAAGCGCCCTGTTCGCAGGCAGCGTTGAGGTCGTAAGGCACAGCTGGCCCTTGAAGCGCTCGTCGGCGAGACTTGCATAGGTCGACAGCTCGTTCGGCTGGACTGCGCGAACATCGTAGGCAAACACGACAGGACGCAATGCCGTCGCGACCCACAGACTGTCCGGGTCCTTGAGGTGTGGCGGAACGAGTTCGTCAAGCCGCTCACTTGCGATGGGGCGCAGCGCGCCCTGATCGGCCGCACGCCAGATGCCGTGGACACCGCTTGTAACGAGCACGTCGGCACGCGGCGAACCCTGGTTGCGAATGACATTATCGACGTTCGCTTCATCCGCAGCCTGCCGGATCGTGACCCGCGTGCCGGTCTTTGCCGTGAAGTTAGCGAACAATTCTGCCGTGTACACGGTGTTGTCTTCAGGTACATAAACCACGAGCGGAGAACGGCCGGGTCCCTCGTCCTCGGGCGGCGTCTGTGCCGCCTCGCAGCCGCCGAGCAGTACGGCGGCCAGCGCGATGGGCAAGTAAAGCTGCCTCATTGCCGGGCCTCCACAACAACCCGGTCACGACCTTCAGACTTGGCTTTGTACAGGGCGACGTCCGCACGGGCGATCAGGGAATCACCCAGGGTCTTGAAGTCTTTCTCATGCTTCGCCGGCGATGTACCCGAGATACCGATAGACGCAGTAATGCCGAGCGACTCGCCATTCGGCAGTTCGATCGGCACATCGGAGATAGCGGCGCGAATCCGTTCCGCCAGCCGCACGCCGTCCGCCGTCCCCGTGGCCGGCAACAGCACGACGAACTCCTCACCACCATAGCGC
>JAUHZT010000234.1 GCA_030425905.1 Gammaproteobacteria bacterium | reverse complement strand
CATCGTTCTCAATGCGAAAATGCGGCGTACCGGTATCTGCGGTGCGGCCGAAACGCTGCTTGTCGACAAGGCAATTGCCGAGCGCTTGCTACCGGGGCTTGTCGCCCAGTTGCAGGCGGCTGGCTGCGAAGTGCGCGGCGATGCCGGTGTCCGGGAGCTAGCGACAAATGTCGTACCTGCAACGGAGGCGGACTGGCCAAGCGAGTATCTTGACGCGATCATCGCGATCCGGATAGTGAGCGATGCAGACGCAGCGATTGCGCACATTGAACAATACGGTTCAGGGCATACCGAAAGTATCGTGACTGCAAATCAGGAGGTGGCCGATGAATTCTTGCGCCGTGTGGACAGTGCTATCGTGTTGCAGAATGCATCGACACAGTTTGCCGACGGCGGCGAGTTTGGTATGGGCGCGGAGATTGGCATAGCGACAGGCCGTGTACATGCGCGCGGCCCCGTGGGTGCGGAGCAACTGACCAGTTTCAAATACCTTGTGCGGGGCAGCGGGCAAATCCGCAGCGGATGAACGGGCAAAGCAGGCATTTTGATCTTGCGGTAATCGGCGCCGGTATCAATGGCGCGGGCATCGCAAGGGATGCGGCGTTGCGCGGACTGTCGGTTATCGTGTTCGACAAGGATGACCTGTGCAGCGGCACGTCGGCGGCTTCCAGTCGGCTCATCCATGGCGGCCTGCGTTATCTCGAGTATGGGGAAGTTCCTCTGGTCTACGAATCACTGCACGAGCGGCGTAACCTGCGGCGCATAGCACCACATCTCGTTAAACCCCTGCGCATTAACATTCCGATATATGCGGGCGCACGGCGCGGCCCCTTGCTAATACGGCTGGGTATGATCGCTTATGACCTGTTGTCGATGCGCAAGTCGATGCCCGGCCATGACATGCTGCGTCGCGACGAACTGCTGGCCGAAGAGCCCGGACTGTGTGCCACTGGGCTAAGGGCCGGGGCACGGTACTTCGATGCTCAAATTACATTTGCTGAGCGGCTTGTACTTGAGAATCTGCTGGCGGCAAGAGCGGCGGGCGCCGAGGTTCACCTGCGGCAAAAAGTACATGCCATAAATGTTCAGTCAAACCGGGTGCAGTCGCTGGGCTGGACCAACGTCGATGGCTCGAGCGGCGAATGCAGCGCGAGTGTTGTGGTTAATGCGGCCGGGCCCTGGCTTGACGCCGTGCTTGCGAATACCGGCATCAGTACAGACCCGCTTATTGGTGGTACCAAGGGAAGTCACATTGTTGTAAGTCCTTTTGCGGGCGCACCGACGGACGCTTTCTACGTAGAGGCGCAGTCGGATGGCCGACCGATTTTTATTCTGCCATGGAACAATATGTTCCTGGTTGGCACCACGGATATACGTTATGAAGGTTCACCCGATGACGTGAGCGCGAGTTGCGAGGAAATTGACTACCTGCTCGCTGAAACGAATCGCGTTTTCCCGTCGGCGCATCTTGGTCGAGACGACATCCACTACTCGTACTCGGGGATCCGGCCTTTACCGCATCGAAAAAAGGGCCCGGAGTCGGCCATTACGCGCAAGCACATCATTTTGCGGAATCGCGATATCGCCGACAACCTGGTCTCAATTATTGGTGGCAAGCTGACAACCTACCGCAACCTGGCAGAGCAAACGATCGATCAGGTTGGCAAGTTGCTGCACCGGAAGCTACCCGCCTGCCGTACCCACGATACGCCATTGCCAGGCGGTGCTGACGTTGCCGAGACACGGCGAGCATTGGTGTCGGTCACCGGGCTTGCGCCAGCCGGCGTGCAAAGAATTCTCGACATATACGGCAGCAGGGCCGGGCGTCTGCTGGAGATCGCGCAGGAAAAGCCACAACTTGCGGCAACCCTGGACGACGCGTGTACTGTGCTCGCCGCAGAGATAGTGTTGGCGATAAGGCAGGAGTTTGCGACGACACTCGAAGATATCGTCTACCGGCGCACGATGCTCGGACTGGCCGCCGACCAGGGGCGCCCGTTGTACGCTGCGATTGCGACACTGGCCGCAGAAGAACTTGGCTGGGATGAGAACCGAGCGCGTGACGAGCAACAACGCTTGCTTGCACACAGCGACAAGCTCAGAAGCTGCTAACAGCGAGCAGGCAGTAGCGGCCAATTCTGATCCGGCGCAAGCCGGCATGCCGCCTGGGTCCTGGGTCTAAATTGAGCTTGGCCTTGCCTTGGCGAAGCAGCGCAGTGCGCGCATAACGTCTTTTTCGTGCTCTTGGCCATAGCCGGCCATTATAATGAGCAACACTGAAATTGATCCTGGAA
>JAUHZT010000006.1 GCA_030425905.1 Gammaproteobacteria bacterium | reverse complement strand
AACATCGACGCTGATACCTGCGTTTCACAATGGCATGCGGGTGATCGCATGGACTGGGATCTCGCGGTCGCGGGGCTATTTCAATTGGCGGCATAGCGCAAACGAAGAACCAGCAGTTGAATTGGGGCTCCAATACAGGTGCCGCCGTTGGGCGTGCAAGCAAGGCGTAATCGTCGGCTGAGTCTGCTGTAAGAAACTTTCTAAAGCCGCTCGATTGCTCCGATTCGATCATGCTATAGTCGCGCGCTCACAGGGGTGGTCCTTCGACCTGAGATCCGCGTTTGGCCGGGTGGCTGAATATTTGCGGGAACCCTTAGAACCTGAACCGGGTAATACCGGCGTAGGAAGGGACTCATGACAGCATCCATACTGCGGCTTGTCGCCGCCATTCTATTTGCATTAATTTTCAACGCGTCGGTAGCCGTTGCTGCAGAAACTATCGACGAGATCGTCGTCACTGCTGATTTTCGTGGCCGGTCTGCCACGGACTTGCCAGCCAGTGTTACCGTGTTTGACGCCGCGCAGGTTGAAGAACTTGCTGTGCAACACTTTGAAGAGCTTATCAATGTTGTGCCCAATCTGAACTGGTCGGGTGACGGTCATCGGGCACGCTATTTCCAGATACGCGGTGTCGGGGAGCTCGAGCAGTACCAGGGTGCGCCCAATCCGTCCGTGGGCTTTCTCGTGGATGACATAGACTTTAGTGGCATTGGCACTATCGCCACGTTGTTTGACATTGAGCAGGTGGAGGTGTTGCGCGGGCCGCAGGGTAGTCGATATGGCGCGAACGCGCTGGCAGGGCTCATTTATCTCAAGAGCACCGCGCCCACCGCGGAACGCGATGGACGACTACAGCTCATGGCGGGTGGCGATGACATGCTGTCGGCCGGTGTGGCATTCGGTGGTGCGCTCGACAATGCAGAGCGCGCGCTGTTCCGTGTCAGTGCGCATCACCATCAGAGCAATGGATTCAGGACGAATACCTGGCTGAACAAGGACGACACCAACGGGCGCGATGAAACAAGTGTGCGTGGACGCCTCTTGCTGGACCTGGGTGAGACATTGCAGGCCGACATCACAGCATTTTTTGCCGACATTGATAACGGCTACGACGCATTCGCCCTCGACAATTCTTACACAATGCTTTCCGACAAGCCGGGCAAGGATGCACAGGAGAGCGTTGGCGCGTCTCTACGCCTTGACTGGTCCGGCTCGAGCAATATCAGCATCACATCGATTACCGCCTTCGCTAACTCGGATATCGATTTCAGTTTCGATGCCGACTGGGGTAACGAGGAAAGCTGGGACCCAGTGCTCTATGACTACATCACCGATTCGCAGCGCCGCAGAAAAACACTGAGCCAGGAGCTTCGTTTTGCGTCCATTGACGGGCCGCTTGAATGGGTTGCCGGGCTTTACGCGATGCGCCTAGAAGACAAACTCGACACACTTAACCAGGGTGAGTACTACGACCCGTTTTACGATTTTGCAGACAGCCTCGATGATCGACTCGTCAGTGATTTTGACGCGACCAGTGTGGCGGCATTCGGGCAGATCGAAAAGTCCCTTGGTAAAAAAACACGCATGAGTGCGGGGCTGCGGATAGAACGCCGTAGTACGGACTATTCCGATACAACAAATCTTTCAGCCAGCCCCTCGGAAACGATGGTTGGTGGCGAGCTGACGTTGAGTCACGACAACTCCGAAGCGCTGACGAGCTACGTCAGTCTTGCCAAAGGTTACAAAGCCGGTGGTTTTAATCTCGGATTTGTTCCCGATGGTCGTCGTGATTTCGATCAGGAGGCACTGTGGAACCTGGAGGCAGGCGTGAAGTTGTTAATGCTTGAGCAGGCACTGAGTATCAACGTCGCCGCCTTCGTTAGCCGTCGCGAGGATCAGCAGGTGCGAACGTCTTTTCAGATAGACCCGGGTGACCCGTCATCTTTTGTGTTCTATACGGACAACGCGGCGAAAGGTGAGACTGTTGGACTCGAAGCTGATCTGCGCTGGTATATCGATGATGCGTGGGAGCTATACGCAAGTCTCGGTTTGCTCGATGCGACCTTTGATGAATACCAGTCACCCGAGGTCGACCTCTCTGGCCGTGAACAAGCGCATGCGCCCAAGTACACCTACGCATTGGGCGGCGTCTGGCGCCATGCTTCCGGCTGGTTTGCACGTGCGGATATTTCCGGCAAAGACGCATTCTATTTTGACGTGAGTCACGATCAGAAGTCCGAAGCGTACAAGCTCGTCAATGCACGAATTGGCTTCGAGTCCGGGAACTGGACAAGCCAGCTCTGGGTGCGCAATCTGTTCGACGAGCAATATGCCGTCCGCGGTTTCTATTTTGGTAACGAACCACCCGATTTTCCGGCTACGTTGTATGTGCGTCTGGGCGACGCTCGGCAGGTCGGCATTAGTGTTGACAGGAGATTTTGAAATGAGAGTAGCTGTAGATATCAGTCTTTACCCGCTCGATGCAGACTTTATTCCGCCTATCAAAGATGTGATTGAACGACTGGGTCAGTATGACAGCATCGACGTTACAACTAACCGGATGAGCACGCAGTTGTTTGGTGAGTTCGACGACGTAATGCGTGCGCTGCACACCGAAATTGGTACAAGCTTTGAGCAGTTGCCGAAAGCCGTGTTCGCGATTCGTATTCTTAACAATCCGTTGTCCAGCGACGATTGATGTCGTCGGTTTGGTCGACACTGCTTGAGCAGGCGCGCGGGTGGTCGTTGTGGGAGATAGTCGCCGTCGTCCTGGCGGTGGCTTACCTGCTGCTGGCTATTCGGCAGAACATCTGGTGCTGGCTATGTGCCGGATTGAGCACCGCAATCTATGTGTACCTGTTTGTTGATGCGCGGCTGTACATGGAGTCGGCGCTAAACGTCTTCTACTTTGCGATGGCTGTTTACGGCTGGTATGCATGGCGTTATGGCAGTGGCGATGGTGCCGAGCTGCCGGTTACAGTCTGGCCGTTAAAAGTACATGCTATCGCGGTCGCCATGATTATTGCCGTTGCGGGGCTGAACGGCTATCTGCTTGCGTCGTATACAGACGCGGAGTTTCCCTATCTCGATTCACTGACGACCTGGGCTGCGATCTGGGCGACCTTTCTGATCGCACGCAAGGTTCTTGAGAACTGGGCTTACCTGCTCGTGATCGACATTGTGTCTATCGGCATCTACTGGGTGCGCGGGCTGGAATTGACGGCTCTACTGTTTGTTCTTTACGTCATCATGATTCCGTTTGGATTTCTGAGTTGGCGCCGTTCAATGCGGTTGGCCCGCGCATGAGCGGGTCCTTATCCATCGCAGATGCATTGCAAGGCTTGCCGGGTTGGGAGGGCGCCAGTGTCGAGGAGCTGGAAGGCGGGTTGTCGAACAGTTCCTACTTGTTGCAGAAGGATGACAACAAGGCGGTCTTGAAGATGGACAAGTCGCCGCGCGATGTGCCGCTGAATACGCGCGAGCAAGAGGCGCGAGTGCAGCGTGCTGCGCATGCTGCAGGGCTTGCCGGAGAAGTTCTGTTTGCGAGCGAGCAGCTGATACTCACAGAGTATGTCGAGGCATCAGTCTGGACCAGCGACGATCTGCTGCAAAAAGAAAATCTTGCGAATCTCGCGCAGACACTCAAGCGTGTCCATGCTCTGCCGTTAACCGGCCGCACATTTAACGCATTGGAGGCTGCACGCATTTACGTGCGCGAGCTGCACAATCGCGAGTCCGATCCGATCATGGCCAGGCAATGTCTCGAAACGATCCGCCGCTTTCGTGCGCCACCGAATGTCTGCTGTTGTCACAATGATCTCGTTGTCGCAAATATTGTGGGTAGTAGCGAGATCCGTTTTCTTGATTGGGAATACGCCTGCGATAACGACCCGTTCTTCGACCTGGCAACAGTGGTCGCGCATCACCGGCTGGAACCGGCGCTGGCAGACTATTTTCTGGATGCCTATTTTGACGGCGCTGGCGCCCGCTGGCGCAGTCAGCTTGAGCGACAGCAGGAACTCTATGATGCGCTGGCTTGGCTCTGGGAAGCATCGCGCTCATAATCATCCCCACTGGCGGAAACGCACTATGTTAGGGGAATTCGATGCCTAGATTCATTTTAATGTTGCTGCTGTGCAGCAATGCGGTGTTTGCGGTGGCTGGCGACCGGCATTTTACCGAGCTCGACGTGTTCGATCTTGAATACGCCATTGATCCGCAGATTGCACCGGACGGCAATAGTATTGCCTACCTCCGGCAAAGCATGGACATCATGACCGACCGCATGCTGACCAATGTCTGGGTTGTTAGCGCAGATGGCAGTCAGCACCGCCCACTCCTTTCCGGTACTGAGAGTTTCTCCAGTCCGCGTTGGTCGCCATCAGGTGATCGCCTTTTGTTTGTCAGTAACGCCGACAAACGTGGCGCGGAATTGCATATGCGCTGGATGGACAGTGGGCAAACAGCGTTGCTTAGCAACTTGCCGGAAAGCCCGTCATCGCTAGCCTGGTCGCCCGATGGCAAAAGTATCGCGTTTACAATGTTCGTTCCTGCAGACGGTGTGAAGCTTGCCAAGCCGCCCGCAAAACCGGAGGGCGCGAAATGGGCCGCACCGGTAAAGGTTATTGACCAGCTACCGTATCGCGCTGACGGGGCGGGATATCTCAAGACAGGCTATTCGCACGTGTTTGTTATTCCGGCTGACGGTGGTAGCCCTCGGCAGTTGACGTCTGGCGATTACGATCATGGTGGAGCGCTGAGTTGGTCACCTGACGGCAAGTCGATAGTGTTTTCCGCGAGCCGAATCGATAATCCTATCGAAGACCCGGCCGAATCAGAGATATGGTCGGTGGAGGTAAGTAGCGGCAAGCTCTCGCCGCTGACTGATCGTGACGGTCCTGACTTTGCGCCGAGGTTTTCACCGGACGGTAAGTCAATCGTCTACCTTGGCTACGACGACAAGCAGCTCGGCTATCACAACGTCGGGGTGTATCTGCTCGATGTGAGTAGTGGCGAAAGCCGTGCACTAACCGGTGATCTGGATCGCTCGATCGGTGCGGTCGCGTGGGCAGGATCTTCGAATCGGCTGTACGTGCAATACGATGACCGGGGCCAAAGGAGAATCGCGCGCCTCGATCTAAATGGCAAGTTGAGCAACCTGGTGGATGATCTTGGCAGTGCAAATGCCGGTCGTCCGTATACCAGTGGGTCTTTCTCGGTTTCCGACAATGGCACGCTTGCGTACACGCGGGGTAGTGCGTTGCGTCCTTCCGAAGTTGCGGTTCTGAGTCGCAACGGGAAATCCCAACAGCTAACTCACTTGAACGACGACCTGTTTGCCAGACGCGATGCGGCCACGGTTGAAGAGATTAATTGGCAAAGCTCAGTGGGTGATCACGAGATTCAAGGCTGGATCGTCAAGCCGCCGGACTTTGACGCGAATAAGAAATATCCATTGATTCTTGAAATTCATGGCGGTCCCTTTGCAGCGTACGGGCCGCACTTCTCACCGGAGATCCAGCTTTTTGCCTCGGCGGGTTACGTTGTGTTGTATACCAACCCGCGCGGCTCGACGAGCTATGGCGCCGAGTTTGCAAACGAGATTCACCACAACTATCCGAGCCAGGACTACGATGACCTGATGTCTGGTGTCGATGCTGTAATTGATCGCGGTTATATCGATGAGCAGCAACTGTTTGTGACCGGCGGCTCTGGCGGCGGTGTGTTGACGGCCTGGATCGTGGGCAAGACGGACCGGTTTGCGGCTGCTGTCGTAGCCAAACCGGTGATCAACTGGCTGAGTTTTGTGTTTACCTCAGATGGCACCCCTTTCTTTGTAAAATACTGGTTCGGCGCAATGCCGTGGGACGATCCGATGGCTTACTGGGATCGTTCACCTTTGTCGCTGGTTGGTAACGTAACAACGCCAACCATGTTGCTGACCGGCGAGCAGGATTTTCGGACGCCAATCTCCGAGTCGGAGCAGCTCTACCAGGCGCTCAAGTTGCGCGGGGTCGATACGGCGCTGGTTCGCGTGCCGGAGCGCTCGCATACGCTGATCGCACGTCCGTCGCATTTGATTGCGAAAGCCGCCAACATCATTGCGTGGTTTGAGCGTTACCGGGACGTCGACTAACTCGATAGCAAAAGCTGCACCAGGTCCTGTAACGGGGACCTGGTGTTTGCTTACCAACGGTTACGCAGTTCGCGCAGTTTCAAAAATACGCTGCGCGCTTCGGGTTGTTCACCGATGTCTGCAAAGTCTTTCTGCAGGTGCTTGATGACGGTGGGGTTGTCTAGGCGAAAGAACGTGTTGATCTCACGCTCTTGTCCGATCGTTGTAATCAATGCGTCGTTCGGGTCCTGGTCTTGCACTTCTTCGAGCAAGCGACGCGCCGCTTCGTTGTCGGGCTCGCGGGCCAAAGTGAATTCGAGGTTATTCACCAGGTAGTCGTGGCCGGGGTAGATCAGCGTGTTGTCCGGCAATGAATAAATCTGCGTGGCGAAAGTTTCGTAGAGTTCTTCGGGGTGACCACCATTGTGGCAGTTGCCGACGCCGGCGTTGAACAGCGTGTCGCCACTGAAGAGTGCCGGTGGTTCAGTCTTTGACTTCAGGCAGATGTGACTCATTGTATGTCCGGGTGTGTCGAGACATTCGAGTACAACGGTCGCTCCTACCTGGATGAGATCGCCGGCCCCGACGCCGCGGTTGACGCCGGGTATGCGTGTCACGGCATTGCGATGCGCGATGACAGTGGCGCCGGTCGCCTTGACTATGCCCTTGTTGCCACCCGTGTGGTCGCCGTGTTCATGCGTATTAACTATCTGTTTAATCGTCCAGCCGCGCTCGCGCGCGACGGCCAGGCATTGCTCGACATCAAGCGGGTCGACGACCAGCGCCTCGCCTGTATCAGGGCAGGCAACCAGGTAATTGAAGTTGCGTAGCGAATTGCCAGTCCAGATCTGTTCAACAAGCATGTCTAATGCACCGCGCTGGCATCGAATACCTGCTCGCCACCGACCCACGTACCCAGTACCCTGATATCGTCGATCTCGCTTTCGGGGATTGTGAAATAGTCACGGTCGATAAGAATGAAGTCGGCCCACTTGCCCGGCTCAAGACTTCCCAGGCGATCCTCCTGGTGTGCGGCGTAGGCGGCTCCCAGCGTGAAAGAGTGCAGTGCTTCTGCGCGAGTGAGTGCCTGGTCCGCATACCAGCCATCGGCAGGCTCGCCGTCGCGGTCTTTACGAGTGACGGCAGCATAGAGGCCCCAGAAGGGGTTCGGCAGCTCAACCGGGAAATCCGAACCGCTGGCCAGTACCGCACCCGAGTCGAGCAGGCGGCGCCACGCGTAGCCACCCCGGATGCGATCCGGGCCGATGCGGTCTTCGGCCATATTCTTGTCACTCGTCGCGTGAATGGGCTGCACTGAAGCGATAACACCCAGTTCGGCAAAACGCGGGATGTCTTCAAGCGCGATAATCTGGGAATGTTCGATACGGTTGCGCAACGGCGATGGTTTTCCGCCTTGCACCGTGTCGAATGCGTTCAGTGACATTCGATTGCCCAGGTCACCGATCGCATGGATTCCCACCTGAAAGCCCATGCCGTTCGCTTTTCTGACGTAGCTGGTCAGCTCAGCCTGGGTCATGAAGGCGAGGCCGCGATTCTCGGCGTCGTCCGAATACGGTTCAATCATCGCAGCGCCGCGGCTGCCCAGGGCGCCGTCCGAATACAGTTTCACGGCCTGGATGTCGAGCCGTTCCCGGCCGTAAGCCTTGATAGGCTTGCCGATCGCATCCAGGTGTTCTCCTGCGCCGCTGATCATCGCGTACACGCGCATGTTGAGTTCGTTGTTGTCGGCCATGGCAATCAGCACCTCGGCGTCCGTAGTGCTGACGCCGGCGTCATGCATACCGGTCATGCCAAGGGCAACCAGGGACTCGATGGCCTTCAGGTAGGCCTGCTTGATCTCGTTCTTGTCAGGTTCCGGGATGTGCTTCTCAACCTGGTCCATCGCGAGATCGATAAGCACACCGGTTGCCTTGCCGTTGCTGTCGCGCAGGATCTTGCCACCAACCGGATCCGGGGTATCGTCGGTGATGCCTGCGATTTCCAGCATTTTAGAGTTTGCCCATCCGGCGTGACCGTCGATGCGTCGCAACCAGACCGGGCGGTCCTTGATAACGGCATCGATATCGGCAGCCGTCGGAAATGCCTTGCCATCCCATAGCACCTGGTTCCAACCGCGTCCCAGGATGAACCGTGCGCTCGGGTTTGCTTTGCCATAGGCGGCAATCTTGGCAGCGGCGTCTGCAAGGCTTGGGCTGCCGGTGAGGTCCAGTCGGACCGCTAGAAAGCCCTGGCCCGACAGGTGCGCATGCGCGTCAACAAGGCCCGGCAGCAGGTAACGGCCCATGCCGTCGATGCGTGTCGCTTGCGGGAATTGTGCCAGCAGTTGTTCGTTGCCGGTTGCAAGAATCTTACCCGTATCGTCAAACACCAGTACCGAGAAAGTCTTGATGCCCTCATCACTTGAGGTGTAGGCACTGACGTTATGCACCATGGTCTCGGCCATTGCTGCACCGGAAAGTGTTGTGAGCAGCATGGCACACAGCATTGCTTGTCTGGAAAGCTTCAATTTGATTACCCGACTGTAAGAGGTGTCCGAAGCGTATTGTAGCGAGTATTGCGAAAGCGTTGATGCCCCGTTTAATGCCCGTGCGGGCAGCCGTGCGTCGCAGGCTTGGCGGTATCGCCGGGGAGGCGTGGTCTCGCCGCACGGCCGCTACTGCGGTGAATCGACCGTTTGCGCGCGTGCTTGACAGGATTGCCGGGCAATGGCTGGCAAGTGTTGTTTTTTTGGAACAAAATGACCGTATGAGTCCCAATGTGCACCGGATACCGTCTAAGGGATTGACATGAAGCGGTGTTTCTGCGAACTTCGGATTCGTCGACGCGTCGCCTTTCAGCAACAAAGTTGAAATTACCGGGTGATGCAGCGAACGAAAGACGCCTTCAGGTACGACTTGGCGGGGGATTCAGGGGGCCAGGTACCACGTACATTACGATGGTAGCGGGGCGGTTCCGAAAGGAACCGCCTTTCTTTTTGCCCACGCTTTGCTACATTGGCGACCTCGGGGCACAGGGAAGGCGGGGAGACGCATGCAAACAGGTTCGGCGAATGCGGGTCGCGCAGCATATTGGCGCGCCAATCTGCGTCTCGTCGGGGCTTGTCTCGCAATCTGGTTTCTCTGTTCTTTCGGATTCGGCGTCCTGCTGGTCGATGAACTGAACACTATCCGCATCGGCGGCTTCAAACTCGGCTTCTGGTTTGCACAGCAAGGTTCGATCTACGTCTTCGTCGTCCTGATTTTTTTCTACGCCTGGCGCATGAATCGTCTGGATCGAAAGTTCGACGTCGATGAAGGTTAATCCATGAGTTTGCAGGTGCTGACCTACCTGGTCGTCGGCGCGAGCTTCGGTCTGTATATCGTTATCGCAATCTGGTCGCGCGCGCGCAGCACCGGCGATTTCTACATTGCCGGGAAAGGCGTTTCGCCGCTCGCCAATGGTATGGCGACCGCCGCCGACTGGATGAGCGCTGCTTCCTTCATTTCGATGGCCGGCATTATTGCCTTCATGGGCTACGACGGATCTGTCTACCTGATGGGTTGGACCGGCGGCTATGTCCTGCTGGCTTTGTTGCTGGCCCCTTACCTGCGTAAGTTCGGCAAATTCACGGTGCCGGAATTCATCGCTGAGCGTTATTACTCCAAGACCGCGCGCATCGTCGCGGTGATCTGCCTGATATTTATTTCCTTTACCTACGTCGCGGGTCAGATGCGCGGCGTCGGCATTGTGTTTTCGCGCTTTCTGGAAGTTGAGGTCACCTATGGGCTGCTCATCGGTATGGCGGTCGTGTTTATCTACGCCGTGCTCGGTGGGATGAAGGGGGTTACCTACACACAGGTCGCACAATACTGCGTGCTGATTTTTGCGTACACGGTGCCCGCCATTTTTATTGCGATCCAAGTCAGCGGCAGTGCAATCCCGCAACTGGCATTCGGTGCGGAGTTGGCCGATGGCAGCGGGCAAAGCCTGCTCGACAAACTGGACGATATCGTCACGTCGCTCGGTTGCAATCAATACACCGCCGGGACCAAGAGCACGATAGACGTGTTTTGCATCACGCTGGCGCTTATGGTGGGGACCGCCGGCTTGCCACATGTAATTGTCCGCTTCTTCACTGTTCCGAAGGTAAAAGACGCAAGACTTTCAGCGGGTTATGCGCTCTTATTCATTGCGATTCTGTACACTACAGCGCCCGCGGTTGGCGCCATGGCGCGGCTGAATCTTATTAATACCGTGCAAACCGGTGAGGTGGGCGCCAGCGACGGCAATCTTGTATTCGCAGATCGCCCCGGCTGGTTCGACACCTGGCAGACAACCGGTCTGGTCAGTTTTACCGATAAGAATGGCGACGGGCGCGTGCAGTATTACAACGACGAGAATCCACAGTTTGCGCAACAGGCAGAGGCATACGGCTGGAAGGGCAACGAGCTTGCGGTGGACCGCGACATCATGGTTCTTGCGAATCCGGAAATTGCAGGCTTGCCTAACTGGGTGATCGCGCTGGTGGCTGCTGGTGGTATTGCGGCAGCACTATCGACGGCGGCAGGATTGTTGCTCGTCATTTCGGCGGCCGTCTCACACGATCTGGTCAAAGGTATATTTGCACCGAATATCAGCGACAGGCGTGAGCTCATGGTTGGGCGAATTGCGGCGGCTTTTGCGATTCTGGTGGCGGGCTACCTGGGGTTCGATCCGCCCGGCTGGGTGGCGCAGGTAGTCGCGTTTGCGTTTGGCCTCGCGGCGGCATCGCTGTTCCCGGCGATCCTGCTCGGTATCTTCTTCAAGCGCATCAACAAAGAGGGCGCTATCGCAGGCATGCTGAGCGGACTTATATTTACTTATGGCTATATTGAGTTCTTCAAAGGCTTGTTCCTGAAGTGGGCTGGCGCACCCTGGGGCGACAATACGGCGGCCAGCTGGTTGTTCGGGATCTCGCCCGAAGGTATTGGCGTGATTGGCATGTGCATCAACTTTGTCGTCGCAATTTCGGTCAGCATGATGACCGCGCCGCCGCCTGCCAGTGTGCAGAAGCTTGTTGAGGAAATTCGCGTACCACGTTCATTTTCTTAGGGTTCTGATTATGAGGCCAGTTTTCATTCCGGGCTTGATTCTACTGCTTGCCTGCCTTCATGCGCCGTTGTCCATTGGCGCCGAACTCGATACAACAGAGCAGGAAATCGCCACCTGGGTGGACGAGAATCTTGCAGCGGCAATCAGCCTGCTTGAAGAAACCGTGAATATCGGCAGCGGCACGATGAACCATGCCGGTGTGCGCAAGGTGGGTAAGGTCATGGCGCGAGAGTTCGAAGCGGCCGGCTTCGAGACGCGCTGGATCGACATGCCGGAAGAGGTCAATAGAGCAGGGCACTTGTTCGCGCGTCACGACGGCACCAAAGGCCCCCGGATTCTGATGATCGGACACCTGGATACGGTCTTTGAAGCCGACGACGACTTCCAGTCATTCGTGCGCGAAGGCAACATCGCCAGGGGCCCGGGTGTCGACGACATGAAGTCAGGTAACGTCATCATCCTGTACGCGCTGAAGGCCCTGAAAGCGGCGGGGGTGTTTGATGACTTCTCCGTTGTGGTGGCATACACCGGTGACGAGGAGAAAAGTGGCGCGCCGCTGTCTGTGTCACGTAAAGATCTTATCGAAGCCGGGCAGTGGGCAGATATCGCACTCGGTTTCGAGGCGGCAGTGAGCTATGACGGTAGTGACTGGGCAACTATCGCGCGTCGCAGTTCGTCGAGCTGGACGCTGACCGTGACCGGCAGGCAGGCGCATTCCTCCGGGATTTTCGGTGAGGATGTCGGTGCGGGTGCCATTTTCGAAGCTGCTCGCATCTTGAACGGCTTCTATGAACAGGTTCGCGGTGAAGAGCACCTGACTTTTAATGCCGGGACTATTCAGGGCGGTACCGACGTGGAGTTCGATGTGCAGCAGAATCGCGGCAGCACGTTTGGCAAAAACAACGTGGTCCCGCGCGCGGTTGTCGTCAGTGGTGGCATGCGAACAATTTCTGCGGAGCAACTTGAACGTGCACGCGAGGGCATGCGGAAAATAGTGGCCCAGAGCCTGCCGCATACCAGCGCCGTTATTACGTTTGAAGATCGCTATCCTTCGATGCCACCGACCGACGGCAACCGGCGCTTGCAGGTGTTGCTATCCGACGTGAATCAGGCTCTGGGGCGCGGAGCAATGCCGGCGCTGGATCCATCAAGGCGCGGGGCAGCCGACATTTCATTTGTGGCCCCATACACCGACGCCCTGGCCGGTCTCGGGGCGTTGGGCGAGGGCGGGCATACGCCAAATGAAAGCCTGGAACTCGATTCGATGGCATTGGCGGTCAAGCGTGCTGCGATTCTGATTTATCGCCTGTCACAAGAATCTCATCAGTAGGCCAGCAGTCGATGGGACACGATCACAGCCATAACGACGGCAACTTGCGGCGAGTTTTGCTCGCACTCACGTTCACAGGCGTGTTTATGGTCGTCGAGGTTATCGGCGGCATCCTGTCCGGGTCGCTGGCGTTGCTCGCCGATGCCGGGCACATGCTGACGGATACGATGGCACTGGCGCTCGCGGCTGTCGCGTTCAAAGTAAGCAAGAAACCGCCCGATGCGCGGCTGAGTTTCGGTTACCAGCGATTCCAGATACTGGCAGCATTCGTGAATGGGCTGAGTCTGCTCTTGATTGTTGCGTGGATTCTCTTTGAGGCCGTCCGGCGCCTGATCACACCCGAAGACGTTGAGGGCCAGACGATGCTCGTCGTAGCGGCGGCCGGACTTTTCGTCAATATTGCAGCATTCATTGTTCTGCACGGTGGGGATCGGGAAAACCTGAATATCCGCGGCGCGGCCCTGCACGTGGCCGGCGACCTGCTTGGCTCTGTCGCGGCTATCATCGCTGCCATTGTCATCCTTTATACGGGCTGGATGACGATCGATCCCATTCTGTCCGTCGCGGTCGCATTGCTGATCCTGAAAAGCGCATGGGGCCTAGTCAAACGCAGCGCTCATGTGTTACTGGAAGGTGCGCCGGAATGGCTGGATGTGCCTGACATGCAGCTAAAGCTTACTCAGCGGATGCCGAACGTGCGGAGTATTCATCATGTGCATGTCTGGGGGCTGACGCCCCAGGACCTGATGTTGACGATGCACCTTTGCCTGTGCAATCCGCCGGACAATGCCACCGCCATTATTCGCGATGTCAAAGCCTGGCTCGAACAGGAATACGGTATTGGCCACTCAACCATTGAAGTGGAGATCGATGACTGTTCGGATCGCGTCGCGGGTTGATCAAAGCGCTGCGCGCCCGTAATAAGGCAGCGAGTTCAGTCTAAGCGCGGTCGTCCGGCTGGATAGTTCCTATATACGGCAGGCTGCGATCACGCTCGGCATAGTCAAGGCCATAACCGACGACCCATTCGTCGCCAATGCCGAAACCGATGTAGTCGATGCGCACGTCGACTTCGGCGCTTTCGGCTTTGTGCAGCAGTGTGCAGGTGCGAATCGAGGCAGGTTTTCGCGAACCGAGAATTCCGATCAGGTATTTCAGTGTGTGGCCGGTATCGACAATGTCTTCAACGATCAGGACATGACGATTCTCGATATTGCTACGCACGTCCATGACCATGCGCACAGCGCCCGTGGAGACGCTCGTGTTGCGATAGCTCGATACGGCCATGAACTCTATGGTGCGGGGAATGGAGAGTCGCCGCGACAGATCCGCCAGAAAAATGAACGAGCCTTTGAGGATGCCGATAAGAACTACATCGCCCTTGTCGGCGTAGTCCGAGGAAATTTGCGCGGCAAGTTCATCGACGCGCTGGCGGATTTTTTCTTCGCTGATCAGGACGGGTGGATTATTCACGCAGCGTTCCTGTTTTGAGTGTGCGTCGAGAATAGGTGATCTATGCTGTCAGCGCTACTGCGGAATAGGGTATCGTAACGACGCATGAAACGGACGATCGCAATCGCAGGCAACATGGGCGCGGGCAAGTCGACACTCGTTGACTTTCTGGCGTGCAACTACGGTGTCGTGCCGTTTTACGAGCCGAATGACGAGAACCCGTATCTGGCGGATTTTTACAAGGACATGAAGCGCTGGGCGTTTCACTCGCAGATGTACTTTTTGAGCAATAAATTTCGTCTGCACCAGGAGCTGGATCGGCATTCCGGCGTGGTCGCACTCGATCGGACCATTTTTGAAGACGCCGAAATATTCGCGACGGCTTTGCACCAGATGCGCAAGATCTCGAAACGCGATTGGGAAACGTACCAGGCTATGTACAGCGCGATTCTCGATGCGATCCGTCCGCCGGACCTGATGATCTACCTGAGCTGCTCAATGCGCACCCTGAGGCAGCGTATCCGCCTGCGCGGGCGCAAGATGGAGCAGGATATCTCGCTGTCTTACCTCAAGCGCCTGCAGGCGTTGTACGACGCCTGGATTGACTCGTATTCCATGAGCGAGGTGCTGGTTCTGGAAACCGACGAGCTGGATTATGTCCATGATCTGGTCTACCAGCTCGATGTCATGCGGCGCATTGAGCAGGTGCTGCCCGGACAGCCTTTGGCGCAGAAAAATAAGGCTTGCGCGCATTAATGCGAATCATTATCATTTTGATAATGGACGCTAACGGCAAGACTCTGGAAACCCTGAAGTGCGGTCAGCGCAGTGTTATTCGCGCGGTTGATCCGTCCTGCCCGCAGGTACAGCGCCTGATGACGCTGGGCCTCGTGGAAGGGGCTGAAATCGAACTCGCCAGCGCCGCGATCGGTGGTGACCCGCTCGAGTTCCGCTTGTTTGGACGGGGCATTTCCCTGCGCCGGGAGCAGGCGCGCCATTTTAGCGTGGCACCCGTCGGATCCGGTGACTAAAGCCAAAGAAATACGCGTTCCCCTCAACCAGATTGCGACCAGCCGGCGAGCCGATGCCAGCATCGCAGTTGTCGGTAACCCCAATTCCGGAAAGAGCACACTTTTTAATCGCCTGACGGGCTTGCGCCAGAGAGTGGGTAACTACCCTGGTGTGACCGTAGAGCGGCACGTCGGTACGCTCAAATTGGCGGACGCCAGCATCGAACTGGTGGACCTGCCCGGCACCCATGCGCTCAGCGCACATTCTGACGAAGAACGAATAGCGATCGACGTCATCATGGCGCGTTTGCCGGGCGTGGCGGCGCCTGACGGCATTCTTGCCGTCGTTGATGCCACCAATCTTTACCAGGGCCTGTACCTGGTGCAACAACTGCTGGAACTGGAGTTGCCGCTGGTCGTTGCCCTCACGATGTCGGATGCTGCCGAGGCCGGCGGCGTGGAGATCGACGTCGCGCGCCTGTCCGAGTGGCTGGCGGGCACGCCAGTGTTCCCCGTGGTTGCGACGACGGGGCGCGGCCTCGAACCATTGCGCGCCGCACTGGGCAAGCTGAAAGCACAACCAGCGCCGGTGTTTGCGCCGGTGTGGCCGGAGCTTGCCGCCGCCGCGGACGATTTGTTTGCGGAAGTCGAGCAAAAGCCACGCCGTGCGGACATCGAGCGCCTGCTTATCGACGGTCCGGGCGCGTCAAATCAAGCGTTGCTTGAAGCGCTGGGTGCCGATGCCGGCCAGAAATTGCGCAAGGCACAGGACCGTGTCTTTGGTATCGACCCACCGCTGGCGGCCGAGGCACGCGTACGTTATCAGTGGGTCCGCAAGGTGCTTGCCGACATTCAGACTGAAGGTCGCTCGCTGATATCCTGGAAGACACGGCTTACCGGTTTCCTGAATCGGCCTGTCCCGGGAACGATAGGTTTGTTCCTTGTTATGGCTATCGTGTTCCAGGCGGTGTTTGCATGGGCCACGCCGATGATGGACCTGATCGATGGCACCGCGGCGACGCTGGGCGGCATGGTCGCAAACGGGTTGGGCGACGGTGCGCTGTCGAGCCTCGTCGCTGACGGCGTTATTGCGGGTGTTGGCAGCGTCGTCATTTTCCTACCGCAGATCATCATCCTGTTCCTGTTCATCATTCTCCTTGAAGACTCCGGCTATCTTGCACGCGCGGCTTATCTGATGGACCGTGCGATGCGTTCAGTGGGACTGTCAGGCCAGTCCATTATCCCGATGATTTCCAGTTTTGCCTGCGCTGTGCCGGGCATCATGGCGACGCGAGTGATTCCTAACCGGCGTGACCGCATTGCGACGATCATGGCGGCACCGTTCATGACCTGTTCGGCCCGGTTGCCGGTGTACGCACTGTTGATCGCCGCGTTTGTGCCGGCGGAGACTGTCGGGTTCCTTAATTTGCAGGGACTTGTGCTGTTCGGTCTGTACATGTTCGGCATTGTGATGGGAATCCTGACAGCGTTCCTGATGCGGCAGACGGCATTGCGCGGACCCAAGCCACCGTTTGCGTTGATGTTGCCGGAATTTCGGCGCCCGAACCTGCAGACGGTTTTTATCCAGCTACTCGGTCGGGTCAAGGTCTTTCTGCGTCGTGCGGGCACCGTCATATTCACGGTGGCCGTGATTGTCTGGGCACTGGCTTATTTCCCTCGCTCCGGTGAACTTGAGTTGCAGGCTGCGACGGAGTACGCGCAGGCGGAATCCATGTACGCGGGGCCCGCTCTGGAAACGGCACTTGCCGATATCGACAATCGTGCCGCGGCTGCGCAGCTTGAACAAAGCTGGCTGGGCAGGGCCGGAAAGTTCGTTGCGCCGGCTTTTGTGCCGCTTGGCTGGGACTGGAGGGTATCGGCGGCGGTGATCGCCGGGTTCCCGGCTCGTGAGGTTGTAATTGCGGTGCTCGGTACGGTTTACGCGGTGGGCGACGAAGCGGATGAAGCCACGTTGTCGCAGCGCCTGAAAGCCAGCCGTCATCCTGATGGCAGCCCGGTTTTCACGTTTCCCATGGTTGTCGGGCTACTCATTTTCTATGCCTGTTGTTTGCAGTGCGCAGCCACGCTCGCGGTGATCCGTCGGGAGACAAACAGCTGGCGGTGGCCGGTGTTCGCCTGGTGTTACATGACAACCATCGGCTATCTCGGCGCGATGCTCGCCTACCAGTTGCTGTAGCCACAATAGCGGCGAATGTTCTTCGCCGGGCCGGTCAGATAGAACGCAGGCGCTGAACGGCTTCAGTCAAGGTTGCATCATCTTTGGCGAAGCAGAACCGCAGTCGCTGGCCGCTCATGTCACTGGCGCAAAATACGGATAAGGGAATTGATGCAACCCCGAACTCACGGGTCCATTGTTCGGCGACGTCTGTATCGAGATCGTCGCTGATATCACTGTAGTCGAGTATCTGGAAAAATGTGCTGCGCGAAGGTTTGAAGCGAAACCGTGAGCCGGCCAACAACTCGCAGAACAGGTCTCTCTTCTGCTGGTAGAAGTCGGAAAGTTGCAAATAGAATTCGGGATGGTCACGCAAGAAATCAGCCAGTGCGTGCTGTATCGGCGTGTTGACGGTAAAGACGGTGAACTGGTGTACGCGGCGAAACTCTTCCGTCAATGCGGCTGGTGCAATGCAGTAACCCATCTTCCAGCCGGTCGCGTGAAACGTCTTGCCAAACGACGATACAACGAAAGACCGCTCCCATAATTCATCGTGACTCAAAAGGCTGGTGTGCCGGACACCGTCGAATACGATGTGCTCGTAAACCTCGTCTGCAAGCAGCGTAATGTTCGTATCGCGAACCAGGTCAGCCAGCCGGTCAAGGTCGCTTCGCGCAAGAATTGCGCCGGTCGGATTGTGCGGGAAATTCAGAACGATCAGGCGGGTCCGCGAATTTATCGTGTCTGCAAGAAGCTGCCAGTCGATGTTGAAATCGCAGCCGTCCGCAGCAAGCGCCAGGGGCACGTGACGAGTGATTCCGCCCGCGAGCGTAACGGACGGCTTATACATGTCGAAGGCCGGGTCGAACACGATCACTTCGTCTTCGCGGTGCACGATAGTCTGGATGGCGCTGAACAGCGCTTCGGTTGCGCCCGAGCACACCGTGATCTCACGTTCTGCGTCGACTGAGCGCTGTTGCAGTGTCGCTGTTTTCTCGGCGATCGCAGCGAGCAATTGCGGCACACCCGGCATCGGAGGGTACTGGTTGTTGCCGTTGCACAGGTAGTGGCAGATACGTTCAACCAGCGCCTCGGGCGGTCTAAAGGAAGGAAAGCCCTGCGACAGGTTGATGGCGTTGCAGTCAGCGGCGAGTTTGCTCATGACCGTGAAAATGGTCGTGCCGACGTCGGGAAGCTTGCTGCGGAGTGAGTAGGTCATTTGCTCGCGACAATGACACTGGCGCAACGGCCGTGTCAATGCGCGACTGTCAGTCGATTCGGATGCGCAATGTTATCGTGAATGACGGGTGGTCGCTGCCGGCCGCCGCACTCATTGCGCCGTCCGGGTTCACCGCGAAACCTGTGACATTGCTGTCGTAACCGTTCGCATCGGGTACGGGCACGTAGTTATACGGAGCTCCGCCACCCGCCTGATTCGTGTACTGCACGTTAGCGGCATAATTGAACGTGAGGCCGCTCGCGATCGGGCCGTCGCTAAAGGCGATCGGGTCATCGCTGGCAGTGGATACGAACAGACTGGTGTTGGCGGGCAACACCTCGCGGACAATCAGGGAATTGTTGTCGGTCGTGCCGACCCCTTCATTACGCACAAGAATGCTGTATTGCATCGTCGCGCCGGGGATGGCCTTCGGGTTGTTGCTACCATTGAACGGGTCTTCGATTACCTGCGCTGTCTTTTCCACAAACAGGACAGGGTCTGTACTCAGGTCGAAGCAAACATCATCGACGTGCCAGAAGTCATAGCTTGTACCCGACCCCTGGGTTTGCCGGAAGCGCAGCCTGAAACTGTTATGCCGGCCAGCAGTCGGCAGATCGTAGCTGCGGCTGAAGATTTGCCCCGCAGCGCCTCCCCCGGTGAAAGTTTCAAGCGCTACCCACGTCATTGAGTCATCGAAGTACTCGATCAAAAGGTTCTCACCGGAGTCAGGGTATTCCGAGAAAGAGTCAGAGCCGCGACGCACCCATAGCGTTAGTTCACCAAAACTGCTGTCGCTTGTATCGATGGTGTTGGACGTGACCGTGACTGAGCCGCCATTGAGGAACATGGAATTCGAAGGCGAGGAAAAAGTTGCATTGCTGACACCGGCGTCACCGCTACCGGTGTTGACGTTCCAGTTGGTTGCCAGGCCGCGCTCGAAGTTGTCACAACTGCCAACCGCGAGAGGGCTGGAAGGCGCAAGTTCGGTAACGACGACATTATCGAAGTGCCAGTAATCATAACCAATTCCGCTGCCGCCGGTTTGTCGCAGGCGCACAGCTAAAGTTGAATGCAATGCATCAGGCGGCAGGATAAACGAGTCATTGTATACCTGACCGTTCGTGCCAGACCCTTCGTAAGTCTGGAGTACGCCCCAGCTATTGTTGTTGCGCCGGTATTCAAGCACGAGATCGTCATTGACGTCGGTGTCTTCACTGAACGCATCAGAGCCGCGTCGCACCCATATGTCGAGGCGTGCACCCGGCACCAGGGCATTGAAAGTGGGACTGGTGATCGACACGGGGTCGAAACGCGTATACGCGCCATAGCCGGATGCCGCGAAACCGAACTGGTTGGATACGCCTGACCTCAGGAAATTACTGGTACTCCAGGGGCTGAGATTGCCATCGTTAAAGTTGTCATTGAACAGGATGTCGCCAGGCGCGGCGCGCAGTATGGACGCGGGTGCGAGCAAGCATGCCACGACAATTGGCGGTGACAGAAGCTTGAACAATCTCAGGAAAAGTCGCTGTACGTACACGCAGGGTCATAGTGCCAGTGGAATTTGACTAAATTCTAGAGACTATGTCGTGCGGACATGAGTAAGCAGGTCACAAATTCGGGACTTTTATTTGCCGATAGAGCGTCTGGAGCGTCGATAACTCAATGATATCGGCGTGCTGCGGAACTGCGGAATCTTCGCTGGCCGGCCAACGAAGTAGCCCTGGGCCAAATCAACCCCCAGTTCGCCGAGCAAGGCGATCGATTCAGCGTTCTGCACATACTCGGCAACGGTCTGCATGTTTGCTTCATTGCCGATCTCGGCGATCATCCGGATCATTTTCTGGTCGACCGGGTTGTTGAGAATGTCCTGCACAAAAACGCCGTCAATCTTGATGAAATCGAAATGCAACTGCTGCAGGTAGCTGAATGAACTGTAGCCCGTGCCGAAATCGTCGAGGGCCAGCTTGCACCCCAGTGCGCGCAGCTCATCAATTTGCTTCTCGACATTCTGCGGACGTCGGATCGCGAGGCTTTCTGTAATCTCGAAAATAATGCACCTCGGATCCACACCAAACTCATCGAACGTTTCTTTAACGTATGAAACCAGGTTGTCAGATTCGAAAGCGTTCGCCGACAGGTTAATCGAGAGTTGCAGAGTTTGTTTGGCTCGCTGGTAGTCAGCCCAGGCGGCAGCTGAGCGACGAATAATCCAAAAATCAATTTCGGACATCAGCCCAAAGCGTACTGCTGAAGGCAGGAACGCGTCGGGTCCAATGATACGGCCATCTTTATCACGCAAACGGATCAGAACTTCGTGATGCGTGGTTGCACCGGATTCGATACGGTTGATGGGCTGGAAACGTAACTCGAAACAGTTTTCGTCGATTGCGTTTCGCAGCTTGTTCATCCAGCCGACATCAGCGCTGGTACGCGTGCTGCGTTCGTCCGATTGTTCGAAGAACGCAACCCGGTTGCGCCCGGCAGACTTGGCTTCGTGACAGGCTATATCGGCTTTGGCCATCAGGTCATCGTGATCGAGATTGGAGCCGTCGATCATTTCGATGCCTATACTGCAATGTACGTGGAAGACGCGTTCATTTTCCACGTGCGCAAGGCGACGAATGTTGGTCAGTATCGTCTCTGCACATTCACGCGCGGCGTTGCGGTCGGCGTCACGCAGCAGGACGACAAATTCGTCACCGCCAAACCGTGCGACGGTATCGGTGCTTCTGATGCTTTTCTGCAGTTCTTCGGCGACGCTCTGAATCAAGCGGTCTCCTGCAGGGTGGCCGCAGCTGTCATTGACGTATTTGAAGCGATCAAGGTCAATGAAGAAGAGTGCACTGTCGCGCCGGCCATGCCTGAAGTTGCCCAGTTCGGCGCGGAGATCCTCGATAAAGCGTCTGCGATTGAACAGCCCGGTAAGTGCGTCATGGTTCGCGAGCTGCAGGAGCCGCGAATCCCGCTCGCTCAAAGCGGACGCGGTTTTTTCCAGCGCTTCCACGATGTCGGATATTTCACGGTGCTGAGCGGGTGCGAACTCAACGTCCAGGTTGCCTTTGGCGAGCTGTTTAATTGGAGATTGCAGGTCTGAGAACGAGGAGAGCGCCTTTTGCAGTGCGCGCCGGCTGGTCCATACGAACAGGCATAGCAGGGCGACAAGAATCAGAATTGCTGTCTTGATGTTCGCCAGTAATTCGTTGTGAAAGATAAGGTAGTCGAGCTGGATGCTGACAAAGCCAATGAGTTCGCTGCTTTCTGGCGTGTCGCCCGCTGTCGGGTCGAAGTCGAACAAGTCCGCTTCGCTGAGTGATTCGACCCAAATCGGAGCAACGATTTCGAACAGGCGAGGGTTGATGATGCCGCCTGAAATCACGTAGGGTTCGTCGGCACCAACGAGCGCGCGCGCCTCGTCGAGATGGCTCGCGGAAACAGACGCAGGCTCATTGTCGCTGTCGCTGTCGCTGTCGCTGTCGCTGTCGCCGTTGGCAATCGTGAAAATAGGGTCGCCACTGGCGGAGTAGTAATTAACGCGGTCAATCTCCGGGTATCGGTCGACAAAGCTTTCGAGACGCAACAGGGCTTCGCCCTTGTCATCGAGATAAAGCGGTGCGCCAAGTTCGTTCAGCTCAGCAGTCCATTGCATTGCCCAGCGGCTGTAGCTGTCCTTCAATACCCATTGCCCACCCCAGTAGAGTGCAGCGATAGCGAGTGCGCCGATAACAACAGCACTCATGATCTGTATCATCAATATTTCGTTAACCAGAACGCGTTTGCCACGGTCTGTTCGCCAGTTGGCCCAGGAAGCTTTCGCAGTGGCGTAAAGGCCCGCAAGTTTTGGTAGTTGGCTAATCATTGCCTGACTACTTGTATGGCGTTTAATGGTGTGATCTCCGGAATGTTTTCCATTTGGCCCGCTTCAATGCGGCGCAATACTGTGACAATGGTGGCTGCAATATCGGCGGCGACCGATGAGATGCTAATGCTTGCTCCCAGCGGCAGCAGCGCATCATTGCTAACCGCAACATCCACTTTGCGTCGCGCCGCTTGCGCAAGCATTTCTTTGAGTGACCGGGTGCTAAGGACGCGATTGTCCGGGAACAGCCAGAAGCCATCTATTTCGGCAACCATGCGGCGAAACTGGTACTGCGCTTCCTGGTCGGAGGTAACAATGCGAATGTCGAGGTCAATGTTGTGCTGATCGGCGGCGGCTTGTGCCTCGGCAATGAGGTCGTCATGACCTTCGCCGATAATGGCGCCAACGCGCTGCAGGTCGGGTTTGCTTTGTTTCCATGCAGCGAGGTGTGCGTCGAGCGGGGCAAGCGCGGCAACCCCGCGACTGGTGTCCGTGATCAGGCCATTATTCTGGTAGTTGAATACCTGGCTGAAGACCACCGGCAGCGCCGATTGATCCACTGCGAAACGGGCCGCGGCGACACCGATGGCGACGACGGCACGAGCATCTGAATCGTTGATCAGCCTGAACGCGGTATCGGCAGGCTGGCTCTTGTCGCTGAGGTCGTAGATAGAGAACTTGTCGAGCAGCTGGCTCAGCTCGTAGGCCACGGTCGAATAGGCTGGCTGTCGCCCGGTTAGAACAATCGCGACCCCCGGGGGCTCTGGAAGAGGCGGCGCGCTCGCGCTTGGCCGGGGGCTGCGTGGCTCGACGCGTACGACGATGATTTCCGGTTGTGGGCCGGTGGCCGTCGCGGGTATCGCGATTTCCGGCTCATCGGTGATCGGAGCGACAGGCGCATGGCTGCATGCCGCAAGCAGCATTGCACCGAGCAATACAAGCACACGGTTGACCCTGCCTAGTTGAGAGCTTGAGCGAACCAATGGAGATCCCTTGCCGACTGCCGCCTTGCCGTACCTGGCAATTTGGTCTGAGCCACAGGGGCTTTTTTAGCGAATCTCAGGCAGGGATTCTGTGCCCGGTGTCTTGGTTTTGGCCGACGGCCGTGCGGGCAGGCCTTCGCAGCGTATTATGTCTAATTACCGCTTGCGTTCTTCTGGCAGGATTGGGGCGCAGGGGCCCGATAAGCCCGTGGCGGGCTTATCGGCTGAAATGGTCGGGGAGACTGGATTCGAACCAACGACCTCGTCGTCCCGAACGACGCGCTCTACCAGGCTGAGCTACACCCCGAACTGTAATCTTGCAGGTTCATACGGCGTCAATTCAACAGCCGCTTTCCCTGTGTTTGCGTCAGGAACGCCTGCGCACGGCAAATTCAGCGATCGCAATCAATGCCTGCTTATGGTCCGAATCGGGAAGATCGGCCAGTGCATCAATGGCGAGGTCTGCGGCCTCCTGAGCGCGCGCCGCAGTGTACTGGAGGGCACCTGTGGATTCAATAATGGATTGAATCTTTGGCAGTTGCTGCAGTCCGCCGTCAACGATCGCCTGGCGAATCATTTCCCGGTCGGCTGCGCTGCCTTGCTGCATGGCATAGATGAGCGGCAGGGTTGGCTTGCCCTCAGCCAGATCGTCGCCCAGATTCTTGCCAAGTTCTTCCGGGGAGGCATCAAAATCCAGCGCATCGTCGACCAGCTGAAATGCGCATCCCAAGTGCCTGCCGTAGTCAATCATTGAGGCTTCCGTCGCCTCGCCGGCGTTGGCGAGTACCGCTGAGAGCTGGGCTCCGGCTTCAAACAGGCGCGCCGTCTTCCGGTAGATGACCTGACGGTAGGCTTCTTCGTTCACGTCCGGGTCGTGCACGTTCATCAGTTGCATGACCTCGCCCGACGCAATGGTGTTGGTCGCGTCAGCCAGGATTCGCATGACGCGCATATCGTCGATGTCCACCATCATCTGGAAAGCGCGCGAATAGAGGAAATCGCCGACCAGCACACTGGCCTGGTTGCCGAAGACCGCGTTTGCAGAATCCCGGCCACGCCGCCGATCAGACGAGTCGACGACGTCATCGTGCAATAATGTCGCCGTATGAATGAACTCAACAATGGCGGCCGCGCGTCGGTGCTGATCGCCCGTGTAGCCCAGTGCTCTTGAGGCGAGTAGCACAATCAATGGTCGCAGTCGTTTGCCGCCACTCATCACAATGTACTCTGATACCTGGGACACGAGCGGCACATCGCTCGCGAGGCTGCTGGCAATCAGTGCATCCACGCCAGCCATGTCGGCTTTCGCCAGTGAAATGACGTCGTCAAGGGCCATCAAGGGAGTCGATTTTTCCGCTGCTTGCATAGCGGAGGATGATGCCTGAATGTATCGAGTCTGGCGACCTTATCGGGCGCCGGCGTGTCGCAGAGCGCGAAATGCAAGCTGTTGAATTAAGCAGACATTTCAAAGGCCGGTTTCGTTGACCCGGAGCATGGGAATCTATAGAATTCCCGCTCTTTTGCGGCACCGGCCGCCCGACGGGAAAACGCCCGCCCGGCGAGCAAGCAAAAATCACTTAATTCTCAGTGGGTTGCGTTTGAAGCAGCTTGCAAAACGGAGCAAACACGATGTATGCGGTTTTTCGCAGCGGCGGTAAACAGTACCGCGCGGCAAAGGGTGACGTCCTGCGTCTGGAAAAAATTGAAGCCGATGAAGGCGCGTCGATAGAATTCGATGAGGTTTTGCTGGTTGGTGCCGGGGGCGATGTCAAAGTGGGCAACCCGCTGCTGGCTGGCAGCTCGGTAAGCGCCAAGGTAGTGCGGCAGGGCAAGTCTCGCAAGGTGCCGGTAGTGAAGTTCAAGCGCCGCCAGAATTACCTGCGGCAGGGCACTCACCGCCAGTTTTTCACCGAAGTTGAGATAACCGGCATTGGTGAAGGCGGTAAGAAGGCTGCTGCAGCGCCGGCAAAGAGTGGCGATGAAAAGCCGGCTGCCGAGAAACCAGCCACCAAGAAGGTAGCGAAGAAGGCTGCGGCAAAGAAACCAGCTGCCAAGAAAAAGGCGACCAAGAAGCCGGCCGCCAAGAAAGCGGCGAAAAAGAAAAGCAGTTAAAATTTAACGACATCCGGTGCGTTGTAAGGGCCGGATTGACAGACATACAGGTACAGCACAGTGGCACATAAAAAAGCAGGCGGTAGTAGTAAGAACGGTCGCGATTCAGAGAGCAAACGCCTTGGCGTCAAGGTTTTCGGCGGCCAGGAAGTCGTAGCTGGCAATATCATCGTTCGCCAGCGTGGAACCCGTTTCCATGCGGGCAGGAACGTCGGTATTGGTCGTGACCATACGCTGTTTGCGACAGCCGGTGGCGAGGTCAAGTTCGAGAAGAAAGGGCCTAAGAGCCGCCAGTTTGTAAGCGTGGTTTAAGCGCCGGATCTCGAGAAACTATATTGCGCAGCAGCCATCCCGCCGGGGATTGGCGCTGCGAATTGAAAAACCCCGCGCTTGCGGGGTTTTTCGTATCTATACTGCATTGCTATGAAATTTGTCGATGAAGCAACTATTCGTGTACAGGCTGGCAACGGCGGCCATGGCTGCCTGAGTTTCCGGCGCGAAAAGTACGTTGAACGTGGCGGTCCGGATGGCGGCGACGGCGGCCACGGCGGTAGCGTGTACCTGGTTGCCGATACCGGCTTGAACACACTTGCCGATTTTCGCATGTCGCGGAAGTTTCGCGCGCAGAGTGGGGAAGCCGGCGCTGGTCGTAACAAGACCGGACGGTCCGGTACAGACCTCGACATCCATGTCCCTTGCGGAACGGTCGTCAATGACGTTGATACCGGCGAACTGATTTGTGACCTGGCCGAGGACGGGCAGCGACAAATGGTTGCTGAAGGTGGCAAGGGCGGGCTGGGTAATACTCGTTTCAAGAGCAGTGTTAACCGTGCACCGCGCAAAACCACCAATGGCACGCCCGGTGAAGCGCGCCATTTGAGCCTCGAGCTCAAGGTGCTTGCTGACGTAGGGCTGCTCGGCTTGCCGAATGCCGGCAAGTCCACACTTATTTCCGCGATGTCCCATGCCCGGCCGCGTATTGCGGACTATCCGTTTACTACCTTGCATCCGAATCTCGGTGTTGTCCGGGTTGGCAGCCTGCAAAGCTTTGTCATGGCCGATATACCTGGCCTTATTGAAGGCGCCTCAAGCGGCGCGGGCCTCGGAATACAGTTTCTCAAGCACTTGCAGCGGACCAGGCTGTTGCTGCACCTGGTAGATGTGGCGCCACTTGATGAAAGCATCAATGCCGCGGATTCCGTTCGCGTTATTGCGACTGAACTGCAGAATTTTTCGGCGGATCTGGCCGACAAGCCGCGTTGGCTGGTGATCAACAAGATTGATTTGGTACCTGCTGACGAACTGGAGCAACTGCGCAGCGCATTGTTGGAGGAGCTGAATTGGGATGGACCGGTATTTTCAGTCAGCGCCGCGACAGGCGAGGGTACGGAACAGCTGGGCCGCTCGATAATGCAGTTCTTGGAGCGTGGGCGCGACGACGAAAAGCTCGATGAGCCCTGCGAGCCCTGAGCAAGTTGTATTGGAAAAACTGCTGATAGCCGTTCAGGCAGGCACAAAAAAAGCCCGCAAGTTTGCGGGCTTTTTGCTATTCAGTGCGCAGAGTCTTAAGCAGCGAGTGCCTTGACGCGCTTGTTGAGGCGGCTCTTGTGTCGCGCTGCCTTGTTCTTGTTAACGATGCCCTTGTTGACCATGCTATCGATAACCGGAACGGCGTCTTTATACGCAGCAACGGCTGCATCCTTGTCGCCGGCGTCACAGGCTTTAATGACGTTCTTGATCTGAGTGCGCATGCGCGAGCGCAGGCCCATGTTGTGCTTGCGAGTCTTTTCCGCCTGCTTGGCGCGCTTTCTCGCTGACTTGATGTTTGCCACTTAAAAATACCGTGTCTGGGTGCAAAGAGCCGCGTATTATTCAGGCCCACAGGGCTAATGTCAATGGCTGGCACGCAGGCCACCGGCTATTCCCGCAACTGTCGCGTAAATGACTGATTTTGTACAATTTCTAGGCTAGACTCGGGCGCTGTATGAGTTCCCCGAAAAAGCCTGATCCCGCAAGCAAACACGAGTCTGGCGATGCCGTTGCGTCGCTTTCCGGACGCGGTCTGTTTGCGCGTACGAGTGTGGTTAGCGGCATGACCCTCGTATCGCGAGTGCTGGGCCTGGTGCGGGATGTCGTCTTCGCGCGGTATTTTGGCGCGGGCATCGTCATTGACGCCTTCGTCGTCGCGAACCGAATTCCCAATATGCTGCGTCGCTTTTTTGCCGAAGGTGCCTTCTCCGCGGGCTTTGTGCCGGTTATGGCCAGGTACCGTGAGCAGCATACTCACGATGAGGTTCGGGAGTTCGTCGACTCCGTAGCAGGCACCTTTGCCGTCATACTTTTTGCCGTCACGCTGATCGGTGTTATTGCGGCACCACTGATCGTTATTGCAGTCGCACCGGGCTTTGTTGGGGACGGCGGAAATCTTGATCTTGCGGCGGTGATGTTGCGCTTCACTTTTCCGTACCTGCTGTTTGTTTCGCTCACGGCTTTTGCAGGCGGCATCCTGAATACTTACGGCCGTTTTGCTGTGCCTGCGTTTACCCCCGTCATTCTTAATGTGGTGCTCATTAGTGGGGCGGTCTGGCTCGCACCCAGGCTCAACGAGCCGGGCATGGCACTGGCCTATGCGGTATTCCTTGCCGGTCTTTTGCAACTGCTTTTCCAGCTGCCATTTCTTGCGCAGCTAGGAACGTTGCCGAGGCCGCGCTGGGCACCCGGGCACGCTGGCGTCAAGCGGGCAGTGAAGTTGATGTTACCGGCGATCTTCGGCTCCTCCGTGGCGCAGATCAATGTGCTCCTCAGTGGAATTATCGCGTCGATGCTTGGGGTTGGCAGCATCAGCTACCTGTATTTCTCGGACCGGCTGATGGAGTTCCCGCTCGGTTTATTTGGTATTGCGCTGGCGACAGTAACGCTGCCGTATCTGTCGAGGCTCTGGTCGCGGGGTATGCAGCAGGAGTTTGCCGAGACACTCGACTGGTCCATGAAGATCGCGCTGCTAATCGCCGCGCCGGCGGCGCTAGGTCTGCTATTGCTTGCGGAGCCGTTGGTTGCGACGTTGTTTTTCGGAGGGATATTTGACGAAAGGGCTGTAAGTATGACGGCGCTCGCACTCAAAGCCTATGCCCTGGGACTGGTCGGTTTTTCGTTCGTCAAGGTACTCGCACCCGCTTTTTTTGCGCGGGAAGATACACGCACGCCGGTACGTATCGGCATTCTTGCATTGCTAGTAAATGCCGTATTG
This sequence comes from Gammaproteobacteria bacterium, assembly GCA_030425905.1. Taxonomy (GTDB): domain Bacteria; phylum Pseudomonadota; class Gammaproteobacteria; order Steroidobacterales; family Woeseiaceae; genus UBA1847. Next base: position 22,073 of record JAUHZT010000006.1, on the reverse strand, counting down.
AGTGTGGTCCTCGCGTGGTACCTGACGGCCAGCGGTTTTGATGGCGCACATGCCGGGCTTGCGCTTGCTACATCAGTATCGGCGCTGCTCAACGCCACGCTGCTCTACATCGGTCTTCGACGTGATCAGGTCATCAAACATGGGCCTGGCTGGGCGGCGCTTGGCATGCAGGTTCTGCTGGCTAACGCAGTTATGTGGATAATACTTGACCGACTGTATCGGCCACTGGAATGGTGGCTGCAAACGAGTTTCAATGGCCGGGTAATGTGGCTTGCACTGAGTGTTTGTGTGGCGGCGTCGGCCTATTTTTTCTGCCTTTTTTTACTCGGTCTGCGACCGGCCAAACTGAAGTTGAAGAACTGAATGCACCTTGTTCGTCATTTAGCGGATATGCCATCGGAAGCGCATAGCAAGGGCGCGGTCGTGACGATAGGCTCGTTTGACGGCTTGCATCTTGGCCACCAGGAACTGCTTGGCAGGGTGTTGGAGAAAGCACGGGCGAACGGGCAGCTCTCTGTCGTGATGAGCTTCGAACCAACACCGCGAGAATTTTTTGCCGCTGGAAGACCACCCGCGAGACTCATGCGTTTTCGTGAAAAATTCGAAGCGCTGGAGGCAGCGGGCGTCGATATTTTCTACTGTCCGCGTTTTTCTGCGGCCATGCGGGAAATTCCGGCTGTTGATTTTGTGCGCCGGATCCTGGTGCACGGTCTGAATGCCCGGTCACTGGTCATCGGTGATGATTTTCGCTTTGCGCGAAAACGCGAAGGTGACTACGCGGTTCTGCAATACTTGGGTCGGGTGCTCGATTTTGAAGTTGCGCAGGTGCCCGGCTTGTTTCTCGGTGAACAGCGCGTGAGCAGTACAGCGATTCGTCAAGCCTGTGCGGCCGGGGATATGGCGCTGGCGACAAAGTTGCTGGGCCGACCTTACAAAATGTCAGGAAAAGTAGTGCGTGGCGAACGTGTTGGCCGCACGCTGGGCTTCCCTACCGCAAACGTCGACTTGCGGCGCCGGCAGTGCGCGTTGTCGGGTGTGTTTGCCGTACGTGTGCACGGTCTGGGTAGTGGGGCCCGGGACGGGGTTGCCAGCGTAGGGAGTCGACCGACCTTTAATGGCAGCAAACCCCTGCTCGAGGTTTTCCTGTTTGATTTTGACGATGATATCTATGGGGAATACATCAGCGTCGAGTTCATTGCACAGCTTCGCGAGCAGGAAAAGTATGCACAAGTGGCCGAGCTGGTTGCGCAAATGCGCATAGACGCTGACAATGCACGTTCTATCCTGTCTGCGGACAGAGTGCTAACAGAACAGGAACGAACTCTTGATTCATAAGCGAGACCCCGGAATTCGGCGCTTTACCGTATGGATGGCCATCGCACTAGTCGTGGTTGTCGCTGACCAGGTGACGAAGCTGGCAGTCATCGAGTTCATCGAACTCTATGGGCGGGTGCCACTGTTGGACTTTATCAACCTGACTCATCAGAGGAACATGGGCGCGGCCTTCAGTTTCCTTGCGGACGCGGGCGGCTGGCAACGCTGGTTCTTCGTTGTCCTGGCGACATTGGTCAGCGGCATACTAACCGTATGGCTCTGGCGCGTGCGTTATGAAGCACCACTGGTACTTGCCGCCGGTCTGTCGCTCGTGCTCGGTGGTGCCGTTGGCAACCTGATAGACCGTTTCGTGTACGGCTATGTAACCGATTTCATCCAGGTCTGGTTTGGTGACTGGGCCTTTCCCTCGTTCAACGTTGCAGATTCAGCTATCACAGTCGGGGCGGCACTGCTGATTGTCGATTCCCTGTTCTTTTCGGGGCGTACAAAAAAAGGGACCGAAACGGATCAGGCATGATCGACTTCGGTCCCTGTGTTTTGCGCGGAGTAGTCAGGTATCGCTTATCAGCGTGTGCGACTCCAGCAGTCGGCTAACGGAGCAGAGGTTCTGTTGCCATTGGCCTGAATGGTGAAAGTTGCGCACTTGCCGGCTTCCGCGTCGGCGTTCTGATAGGTAGCGGTTGCAGTGAAACCTGCGCCATCTGCCGCATTCACTGAAATCACGTACGAGCCGGTATCCGTCAAAAAGTTCGCAGCAACCGGAAACCCAAGGTTGGTCATATCAGCAGTGTAAGTATTCGCGTTCAGGTAAAACCGTTCCTGGTTGGTCGCAATCTGCAACAAGGCGGCCTTGGCTTCGGTACGTTTCGCGCGCGCTGCAAACTCCCGATAGTTCGGATAAGCCACTGCAGCCAGGATACCAACGACAACCACGACGATCATCAACTCCATCAGCGTCACACCGCGCATCTTCCTGTACATCGGATTCTCCATCTTGCGAGTGTTCATACTAGTCTATCCCATCCTGCGTCCATAACGTGCGCACGGGTCTGTTGGGGTAGTCAGGGTCAAAACACTCGACGCCAACGCAGGCAACCGGCGGTGGAGCACATTCCGTACCTTCACAGTTTTCCTGCCACGGTGACGGGAACAGGAACATTGGCTGTGGCGCGATACCACCCTGTTCAAGCCGGGTTATACGCGCGTCATCCGCTGCTGCGCCGTCTGCGGGCACCGCTGTACCTTCGGGAATGACCGGGTCACCGTTAGCAACGTTCACACGGTACAGACGGTTTTGGCTGAGTCCTGCCTGACAGGGGTCAGCCGAGTTTACTTGTGGCTCAAAGGTCACAAAGTACACTGAGTCATTAAAGGTTCTGGCGGTAGACATAACCTTTTCGGTGGCTGGCAGCGTCATCTTCCAGCCGCGGCCGTTCACCGGAATGGTTGTCTCCGCCTTGCCGGCTACGTCAACCAGGTCACCGTCTTCAATAACGTCATAGCTGTTGTATTGAGCCTGCGTCATTTGCGAAAAGACATTGGGGTCACGGATCGAATAGAAGCGATCGGAAGCACTGTTGTCCAAGGGGTGAGCGCGATAGCCTGAGCCAATATTGATGGCAAGAAAACGACGATCCTGGCGTTTGTCAGTGAACATGGCGACATCGGGCGTCGCATAGAAACGCCGTGTTTCCGCTGTGCTTGGGCTGGCAATGCCTTCGGCGCCGAGTCGCGCGATAACACCGCCCGCGACGAGCGAATTGGGAGTGTTGCCGTTGGTAATATCGAAGCGCCAGATCTGCCCGCCGAGGTCAGCCGCGTACATGCGATTCGCATAGCCGTCGCCGTTCATGTCAATAACTCGTACCATACTCGGTATGGCACGTGTCATTTGCGGGGTTACGAAATCGGCAAAAGCGTCACGGCCTGCACGCCAGATGGCATCGCCGGTTTCGAGATCGAGCATGTAGATACCGGCGCCCTCAGCATCAGGCGATGTCGGGTGTGCCGGCGAGTCATGCGACGTATCGTAGCCGCCGCCAATCACCAGGACCGCTTTCTGCGGGCTGGTTTGCTTGGCACTATTTATTCGTACTTTGGCGACTGCCGGTGTCGACCAGGATTGCCCGAGCTCGGTAAACGTCTTGTTCCAGCGAAGGACCGGCGAGAAGCGATCGGTAACATCAATCATAAAGTACTTGTCACCACCGCGGCGCATGCCAAAAACGATGTAGACGAAGTCCTGCCCAGTGGTGATGATGCCGTCCTGGTTGGCGTCATACACGACGGGCACGATGTTGCCGTCGAGCCCATAAGTCTTGTAGTCAATGTTCTCGTTGTAGTAGAGGTCAGCAATATTCTCGAGAAGGTCTTGTGGCACAAATGACCATATCTCCTGGCCCGTTTCCGCATCAATTGCATGCAGGAAGCCATCGTTCGTGGCGCTGAATACCACGATGTTCTGGTTGCCGAGGTTGTCACCATAGACAACTGCTGCAGGTTCCGCGTGCAGCGCATCGCCCATCGCATAACGGACGGTGGTCGTGGTGTCATTGTCCTCATCTTTAATATCGACACCGCGCGCCCAATTGATAAGGTTGGCCAATGACGGTTCGCCCGCGGCACCTGTCAAGCCAAAATCACCCGGAGTGAACGATCCGATATTCGCGGTCGACAGGGCATTGTTCGGCATGACCAGGTCGCCACTGTTGATGTTGGTGTAAACCTTGCGCACGCTCGGGTCGGGCAGGGCGTTTGCAGCCCCCGCCTTGGTTACATCGGCGCCGTCCGGCTTGGTCAGGCTCGACCAGAAGTTCTTGGAACTGTTGGCAAAGTAACCGGTGCTCGGGTCAACCGCCGCGTTATCGTTCGCATCACGAATCTCACTTTCCTTGATCGTGAATTTCTTCAGGTTTCCTGGCCAGTGTACTTCGTCGGCTGCACGGAAAACCGATACGTAAAGGTCGTTCAGGTGCTGCGTGCGGTTAAACGCGTTGACAGCAACAGCGGGCGCCGTGAACGAAATGTCGCGATCGAAAATGTTGGTGACGATATCGGTCAATGCCGCAGTCAGGGATTTGACATCGCTTGCGAGGTAGTACTCGCCGCCTGAGAGCTCGGCCGTCGACTTGAGTATGGGAAGATCGACCGTGAAGCCGATGGTGTAGGTGGTGACATGCTGGTCACCGTTTACTGCCGTGTTGATGTCGACCTTTGAGAGGTACTCAGCAATATCGTCAAGGCATGCGCCGTTTACGTTTGCACCGGAACAAGAGGTTCGCCCCAATGTCGACGCGAACTTGGGCAAGGTTGGTGCCCGTGACCAGGCCCCCAGATCTGAGGTCGGTTGTCCATCAGTAAGCAGGACGATGAAGTTCTTAGCGCAGGCGAACTCGGCCGGTTGCTTGTAGTTCATCGGTATCAGTGAGTCGAGCGCGTCGTTGTCAGTGCTCAGCAGCGAGCCGTAGTCGGCATCCAGACCTCTGTAATACAGCGCTGCCTCGTACATCGTTTCAGCCAGAGGCGTATTACCACTGGCCGGAATAGCATCGACAATCGCATTGGTTGCGGCCCGGTTGGTATCGAGGTCCTTGATGCCCTGAATCACCTGGCCACCGTTGTTGCCGCTGAAGCGCATGATGCCGACATTGACGTCCTTGACCGAGCCGAGAACGTTCTTGGTGACGGCCTTCATGATGTCGGTACGGCGCATGCTGGTACCTGGTGGATTGTGGTACCAGTTCAGGTAGTTGCTGTCATAAACCGTGTAAATCTTGTGGGTCGGGCTACTGCCCCAATCCACGGACAGGTTCTTGTTACTGGTGTAGGGCGGGTTGTCGTTGCCGGAACGGGCATACGACTCCACGGTCGGCGTAGCGCCATAACCGTGCTTGCCGGAGTCCGCGCGACATTCTACTGCCTTGTCGTCGGTACTTTTGCTGATCGTCTGCCATTTCCACTTGCCCTTATTCTTGCGGTACATCGCCATAGTGTCGGTGTACGAACCGGCAGCCCCGATTTGCGTGGTGCCCTGATCGCAGACGAAAGCGGTCTTTTCGAAGTTGTACTCATTGCCGCAGTTAGGGATGCCCGAATTCGTCGTCCAGTAGTACTTACTGAGGTCGCAGGGGCCTGTGTAGATCTGCGTCGCATCGTAAGGTTCCTGGCTCGTCTCAACGGTGGTCATGGACCCGGAAGAGTCAAGGATAAACAGAATATTCGGCTTCGCCGCGTTGCTTGCACCCGGGGTGGAAAGCAGCAGCTCAACGTCATCGGCAACTGCGGGTGAGCCTGCAGTCAATGTTAAAGTTGCACCCACTATTGCCCAAGCGAAGTGCTTTACGGACCTGAACATGTGTCCTTACCTCTATTTAAGTCTATCCGTGACCTAATCGCTCAATCAGTCACAACATCAAAAAAATTACCCGTTGATCCGGATACTCGTGATTGTCTTTAGTTTGGTATCTACGCTGATCAATGCATAACTGTCTGGGTTGTTCTTCAATACCGAAATGCCCTGCTTGAATGCGTCGTACTTGACGCGTGTATCGTCGACATAGAACTCCGTGTCTTCTGTCAGGCGAGCGCGTTCGTGAACTTCGTCACATTCGTCAACGCAGGGTTTGTACGTAACCATGCCATTCTGAGTGCCGGGCAGAATAATATTGGCTGGTGCCAGCTCAATTGCGTCAATCAACGTAAGCAATTGCGCGGTTGCCAGCGGCGACAGCAGAAGCAGGCTTGTCAGCACTATCGATTTGCGGAAAATCATCCTGATACTCCAAAAAATGTAGTTCCGGCTCTTATGGCCACATTGCCTTGAATTGTGCCGGTTCCGGTCCGGTTTGGCCCGGAACCACTGCTCAAATAGGCATATTCATGCTTGCGAAACTAGTCGATTCCATCCTGTGTCCACAATGTTCGAACCGGGTTATTGGCAAAGCCGGGGTCGAAGCACTCGACACCGATACAGCCGATCGGCGGAGGCGCGCACTCGGCACCTTCACAATCAGGATCATCGGCAGCAGGGAACAGGAATCGCGGTGATGGCGCGATGCCGCCCTGGGCCAGGTCCGAAACCCGGTGCTGGTCTTCAGTGCCGGCCACGACGCTGTCGAGATCGGCTATCGGGTCACCATTTGTTACTGCCATGCGGTACAGGAAGTTCTGACCGCGACCGGCCGAGCAGGTAGCGGCTGCGGCGTTGTCCGGTGAGAAGGCCGTAAAGAAGATCTCGTTATTAAACGTGACCGAGGTGGCAAGTACTTTCTGATTCGACGGCAGTGTAAATTTCCAGCCCTTGTCGGCGGCGCTGATCGTTGTACCGACCTGGCCACTGACTTCAACAAGGTCGGCATCCTTGATTATGTCGTACGCGTTGTATTCCGCCTGCGTCAGCCGATTGAATACGTTGGCGTCCCGAATCGAGTAGAAGCGGTCCGCGTTTGTATTGTCGAGCGGGTGTGCGCGGTAGCCGCTGCCAATGCTGATAGACAGAAAACGACGATTCTGGATGTTGTCATTGAAGACCGAAACGTCGGGAGCATTGTAGAAGCGACGCGTATCGACATCGCCTACCGCGTTGCCTTCAGCACCTAACTGGGCAATTACGCCGCCCGCGACAAGGCTTCCCGGGGGCTCGCCATTCGCAATATCAAAGCGCAGGATCTGGCCACCCATGTCCGAGGCATACATCCGGTCAGCGTAACCGTCACCGTTAATGTCGATAACTCGTATCTGCGTGGCTATTGAGCGGGTCAGTGCAGCCAGGCGAAGGTCGGCTCCCATATCGGCGCCCGCACGCCACAATACGTCACCGCTTTTCAGGTCAATCATGTAGACGCCGGCACCGTCGGTGTCGGGCGTTGCGGGGTGTGCGATTGTATCGTGTACGTTGTCGTAGCCACCGCCGATAATTACCACAGCCTTGTCGGCATTCAGGTTCGGATCATCGATTGCCACTTTAGCGACAGTCGGTGTTGACCATGACTGGCCCATTTCCGGAGAGCTGATGCGCCACATGACTTCGGGGCTGTTCTTGTTCGTAACGTCCAGCGCATAGTAGGAGTCACCGCCGCGGCGCATGCCGAAGATGATGTGCACGAAATCGCCGTCGCCCGCTTCGATCTGGCCATCCTGGTCGCGATCGGCTACAACCGGTACGATGTCGCCATCGACACCGTAGTGCTTGAACTGCGACTCGGGGTCGAAGAACAGCTTGACGAGATTCGGCAGGTGTTCCTTCGGAATAAAGGACCACAGTTCCTGACCGGTCGCACCGTCAATGGCATGCACGTAGCCGTCATTGGTGGCCGTATAGACAACAACTTCCGGGTTAACTTCGTCGCCACCGTAGACCACGGCCGTCGGCTGCGAATGCAATGGATCGCCCATCGCGTTGCGAACCGTGGTGGTCGGGTCAAAGTCTTCATCAAGAATGTCTTCGCCGCGCGCCCAGCGAATCAGTTGCTCCTTCGTGGGTTCATCGGGCGATCCTGTCAGCCCGAAGTCGGCCAGCGAGAACGTTGCTTCGTTGGCTGGCGACACGGCATTCGCCGCCGCCGTCAGGTTGTTGTTGCCGGTCTGGTTGGTAAACAGTCGGCGGGTGGCCGGGTCGGGGAGGTTGTTCGCTGCGCCACCCAGTTCGACGTCATTGCCGTCTATGCCAACAGACCAGTAGCTTCGTGCGTTTTCCTTGAAATAGCCCGTAGTCGGGTCAATGGCATCGACGCCTGTGGCATCAACCACACCGCCTGCCGCAATGCGGTACTTCTTGAGGTTGCCCGGCCAGTGCAGGTTCTGTCGTGCCGAGAACGTTGTCAGGTACAGGTCATTAAGGTTTTGCGTACGATTGAAGGTATTAACGGCTACCGCAGGCGCTGCAAATGACAGTGAACGTGCCGATATGTTGGCGACGATTTTGAGCAGAGCGAGCGTCAGGCTCTCAACGTCGTCGGCAAGGAAGTATTCGCCGCCAGACGCTTCGGCCGTGGTTTTTAGAATGGGCAGGTCAACTGCAAAGCCAATGGTATGCGTGGTGACCACCTGCAAACCAGGCTCTGAAGGCGCTATGTCGCCCTTGTAAAGGTACTCGCCGATGTCATCAAGGCAGTCACCCTGGCCGTTGCCGGTGCAGCCGGCATGGCCAAGCGTGGAAAACCAGTCAGGGAGGTTGTCGACGATCGTCGGTGTTTCAAAGTCCTGGTTTGGCTGGCCATCGGTCAGCAGCACGTTGAAGTTCTTGGAACACACGTCACTGGTTGGCTGCCGGTAAACTTCCGGCGCAACCGAGATCAACGCATTGGGGTCAGTGGGGTGCTCATTACGCCGATTGCCGTAATAAGCTTCCTGCCCACGCCAGTACAGGGCCGACTCGAACAACGTCTCGGAGAGCGGTGTTGCTCCGGATGCATTGAGATTGTCCAGCGTCGTGTTAACGAGCGCCCGATTGGTCTCGAGGTCGGTCATGCCCAGCAGAACCGGTCCGCCAGCATTGTTGTTAAAGCGCATGATGCCGACGTTGATGTTATCAACCGAGTTCAGCACCACCTTGGTGACATCGCGTACGATATTGATACGCGAGGCACGAACTGTTACCGGGTTTTGCAGGTAATTGAGGTAGTTGCCGTCGTATACCGTGACAGTCTGACTGGTCGGCCAGCTACCCCAGGATACTTCGTCATCCTCATCGCCCGTAAAGGGGGCGACGTCGCCACCTTTCTGTGCGTAGGTGAGCAGCGGGTCAACCGAGCCGTGTACGCCGCTGTCCTTGCGACATTCAACGATGTCGGTCGAGTTGCCGGCTTCCAGTTGCTGCCAGCGAAACTTGTCCAGACCGAGAAAGACACTGAAAAAGCCGGAGCCGCCGTCACGGTACTGGGCCATCGTATTGGTATAGCTGCCAATACCCGCAAGCTGCAGTGCTGCCGCGTCGCAGACAAAACTGGTCTTCTCGATCACCCGGGTATTGGCTGCATCGCAACTCGGGACTACATCGACTTCTGTCCAATACAAAAGGTCCGGGTCGCAGGTGCCTACATAGGCCGCTCCCGTGGAATCATAGATTTCACGCGTGTCTTCCTGTGACGTCATACTGCCGGACGTATCCAGGATGAACATGATATTGGGCTTGGGCGCAACGGCCTGGTTTGGATTAACCAGCAGTAGCTCAGTGTCGTCAGCCACCGCGGGTGCGCCGCTGGCCAGCGCGAACATCATGCCAGCGCCAACGAGACCGTATTTGCGAATTCTGTTTTTCATTGTGTTTCCCTCACATGGGTCGTTGGCAGTCACTGGAGGTAGACCGAGACTTCCGTTATGCGCTTGTCGTCGAGGTCTTCGAGAACGGCTACGTAAACTTCGTTACGATCTGCCACACGCGCCAGGCTGGCACGAAAATCAACGAGTGATACCGATTTGCCGTTCAGCAGCCAGCGTGTCTGGTCAGACACTCTCCCAGCTCGAAATGCGCAACTGTCGCAAGACTTGAAGCCAACCGTGCCGGATTCCGACTGCGGTAATCGCAGGCTGCTCAGCGTCACTTCATGGGCGAGGGCAACGGTCCGCTCTCCGGCGCTGCTGCGCGGGTCGGCCTGAGCGGCTGCCGCGTTGGCCTGCAACCGGGTTGTCGCTTGTTTTTCCTGCGCAGAGACCGGCGTGCAGAGGATCAGGGCAAAGGCGATGGTCAGTGTTGTGAGTTTCATGGAATTACTCCGTTCCGTCCGCTGCTTACAGGGTCGGTGATTCAGGACCGACGACATAGAAGGCCTGTGTATGAACTGCACTGGCATCGCGGTCGGTGGTGCCACCGGCGTCACGCTTGGAGTCAGCTTGTGCGGTGGCCACGAAATGGTAGGCCGCGATACCGCTGCCAACACCCAGGCTGAATGCGCGGTCGGGAACCAGTGTCGAGTCTTCGAAGTTGACTCGCGCGTCGACAAATTCATGGCCAGTTGGTGATATGTATTGCGGCAGATTGGCCGGCGCCAGTGTGTCGAATCGCCCTTGCGCGAGCGCATTCTCAATGCCGGTTTCAGCGGCCTGAAACGCGTTCTCATAGTTCTGGTTGTTGCGCGCCATGGCAATTTCGGTGGTTGCCGTGTTCATGCCAGAGATAGCAAGCACGGTGATTACTACCAGTAAGAGCAGGCCGACGATGAGGGCGGCGCCTTGCTGTCGTTTGTAATTCAGGTTCTTCATGAGGCTCTCTTTATAAAGTCGTTTCTGTCGAATCAGGTGCGTGAGTTGCGCAGAAGAATAGTTTTCGACACCTGCATCCGGCGGATCTGGTCGTTGAACGTGCCAAGGTCGACATCACCCGGCTCGTAGTCACGATTGTCCTGGATGCCAAGCTCCAGATTAACGCCCCGTACCACGAGCCAGACACGAGCAGTAATTACCCGCGCACCGGGCACGTACCCCGCTGCGGTGGGGTCGTAGATTTCGTCGCCGGGGTTCACGTAGCGATCTACAGTGTTGTCTTCGTCGACATCGATGCCGAGTTGTACCTGAAGATTCTCAACTCCCGGTGCGATCTCCTGGTCGACAATTGCGGCGGCACCGCCGTTAACGGTGAGTGTCTTGCGACGCAATGTTGGCACGCCGGGAATCAGGTTATTAACGCTTGGTTGTGCAACGTAGTAGCTGCTGACCATCAGATTGTGTGTTTCTGAGGAGGCCGGTGTGCCTGCCACCGGGTCTGCCGGAATCACCGGCTGAAACATCGGTGGTTCAACTCCATCGTCAAAGATCTCACCCTGAATACGCGTTGTTTGAATTTGCAGGCGTCCGGGTGTGGGCGGTTGAGGCAACACCGTGGCGCGCCGTACGGTTATCAGGTCAGACGCTGCCTGCGCGCCGCCTGTTGCTGCGCACGGCAGGTTGAAGTTGTTGTTCGCCCCGTCCACGGGCACCGCGAGGTCGAGCACCCAGTCGGCACCGCAATCGAGTGGTACGCCGGGCATATTTTTCGGGTTGGGGTCACCGGCCAGTGATCGGCCTTCAATCGCGAGGCTGCGGCTCGTGCGGCCCCAGTTACTCGCCATGCGCAGATCGGCTTCAATCGTATCCATCGCAAACTGTGCGGTTTCCTGCACGCGCGCGATAGACTCGTTAATCACGAAGGCATGGCGGCTCTGATTGTAAATTTGCACCGCGCCGATAATAAGGAATGAGCCGATCGCCAAAGCGACCATTAACTCGACGAGTGTCAAACCAGTCTGATTCTTGATTCGATGCATGACTATATCCCCAGGACTGGAATGGTGATTTCGTATGTTTGCTGCCCTTCGGGTTCGGGCCACGTGATTACGATCCGGTAAGTCGGTGGTGCCACGGCGTTGTTAAAAGTCACACCAACGTTGGCGCCGGCCGGCAGCGAGTCAGCCGCCTGTTGCTGCCACAAAAGAATGTCCTGCGCGGCCATCTGCAATGCATTGCAGGTGACGCCACCGCCGATGCAGCCGTTATCGGCACCGCCGCCTTCATAGGCAACGCCGGCGCCAGGATTGGCGCGGATACGATCCGCGACGTCGCCAGCCAGCGTAACTGCATTGTGGCGGAACAATGATGTGCGGCCTGCCTGCATGCTTTGTACATACAAGCTTGCAATACCGAGCATACCCACCGAGATAACGATCAGGGCCACCAGCACTTCGACGAGAGAAAACCCTCGCTGGCGTGTGGCTCTGGTTGTGGCTGTCTTGGTCAACATTAATTCGATCCTTCGTCTAATTCTGTTTGGGAGCGTGTCGTTCTGCATCCAGTGGCTTACGGACAGCCGCCCAGCGCCGCGATCCGCCCTTGGTCGCGAAGAATGGTCGCCCGACCGAGTGGGGTGACAACAAACAGGCGCGCGGCCGAGTTGCCACCGGCCGCTGTAACGTTGCCACGGTCATCGCACATGATGACCTGGGACACGGCCGGCTGGCCGCCGACATCGCCCCGGCCAAGGCCAGTCGGGCCATAGCTGAAGTACAGTGCGCCATTAGTAAAGTTCAGGTTGACGTCGCGTTCTGCAACATCGTGGCGCCTGAGGATGGCTTCGCCGCCATCAACCTGCAGGTCGTTAGCCCCGTCGTCCTGAAATACGATATAGCCCTGGTCCCAGGTGCCGCCGCAGGCCGGTGGGTCGGCCATCGGGTTGGCGCTGGCGCAAATCGTAATGTTCGCTTTCGCGCGAGCGGACTCACTGCGGGCCAGGTGAAACGCGGCATGCAGGTCGTTGGCCGTCGAGGTCATGCGACTGTTACGAGTGTAGTCACCGAGACTCACAAAGCCGTAGGACATGATCACGCCGACAATGAGCATGGTGATCAGGAGTTCGTACAGCGTAAATCCCGTCTGGAGCTGTTTTCTGGAGTGCGTTTTCATGCGCGCAATATACGGTCTGGCCTGCCGGCGTCACGGAATATCCGACCAGCGGTCGAATCTCGCCGACGAGCGGTCGGTTTCTGCTTGCCGAATTTAACTTAATCCGCACAGTTGTAAGGCTCACCACGCCGGTTCTCGAAGGCGACCCTGGGCCGGCCCGTGTAGCTCACAATGAGAGCCTTCGCGGGTATGCGTCCGGCCACGTCACACACTACCAGCGTGCCGTTGGTGGCGCGCAGGAACGTAGCGCGCAAGGTAAAGCCGCGGCGGTTGGCGGTGAGGCGCATACCGGGCTGTACAGTATGGGCCTGCAGGACAGGCTCGCCCGGATCAACCTCGGGCGGCTCGTCGCGATCCCGGTTGTCGAACATCAGCCAGCCCGCCGACCAGTCGAGTCCTGGCGTGCAAGTGCGCCCATCGTTGCTAGGGCACAGCGAAACCACCCGCTTGCGCATGATCGATTCCTTGCGCGCGAGGTGCGTGGCGTGAAACAGCGCGCTGATTTCCGCATGCTGCCGATGGCGGGCCGCGACGCGGTCGAACGAGGGCAGGCCGAAAGACAGTATCAGGGCCACGATGAGCAGCGTGATGAGTAGCTCGAACAACGAGTGCCCGCGGGTTGTTGACCTGTTGATTTGCACGGTGGACCTCCATGTCGCACACGGCTCAGTTTGGTAACTTCGCTACGCGGCGTTAAGGCCCGTTTCTGCGGTGTTCGTGCCATTAAGAAGTGAATTCGACTATACTGCGGCGACGCCCAGATGCCGGAGAAGTGCTCATGTCCCGCTCGGACATTCTTGACCTCTTGAACGAACATCATGTCTTGCCAACGCCGCAACGCATGGAGGTCGCAGAGGTTCTGTTGAGCCGGCCACAGCACTTGTCGGCCGAGCAGATACTCGAGCGCCTCAAGGCGGCCGGCAGCCGCGTATCGAAGGCAACCGTTTACAACACGTTGAACCTGTTTGGCGAACGCGGCATCGTCAAAGAGGTGGTCATCGACCCAGTACGCAAGTTTTACGACTCGACCACTCATGCGCACCACCATTTCTACAATATCGACACGGGTGAGCTGGCGGATATTCCCGATGATGCCGTGATTTTCAACCAGTTGCCGCCGCTGCCAGAAGGTACGCTCGAAGCGAGCGTCGAGGTTTTGATCAAGGTGCGCAACGCCAGGTAGGGGAGCCTGGTTGCGCTGCGGTGCTGGCCGCAACAGCACAAGCGGCCCAATTGCCTGCCGTTTTTTTGGCGGCGCGCTCTTTTACCCGGGGACCGCTGAGGCTATACTGCGCGCCGCTGGCCGCGGGCCTCGCCCCCCAGCATTGAGACAATTGCCGGATTAGCTCAGTCGGTAGAGCACATCATTCGTAATGATGGGGTCAGGTGTTCGAATCACCTATCCGGCACCATTTTTCTCAACGGCCTATTGAGCCTTCTGATAGCTCGAAGCCACCCGCCCACTCAGAATTTGTCGGCCAGCGCGAGATACGCGCGGGGGTCTGTCAGCAGCACAAAGGCGAGCCCGGCGATGGCGCCGCACAAGTGGGCATCATGATTGATGTGCCCCTGCTGGTTCTTGCCCGCCCACCAGGAATAGGCGACGTAGGCGATGGCAAACAAAAACGCGGGTATGGGTACCGGGATCGGGAAGATGAGCAGCTTGCTCATCGGAAAATAAACAATGAAGGCGAACAAGACGGCCGAAATGGCACCCGATGCGCCAAGTGTCGCGTACTGAACATTATTGCGATGTTTTACGATTGAGCAGGCTGAACTCAGGATCAGGCCGACGACATAGAGCAGCAGAAACTTGCTCGAGCCGAGAAAGCGCTCCATCGGAAAAGCAAAAAAGAAAAACGTAAAGCCGTTGAACAACAGGTGCGGTATATCGCCGTGGACAAAGCCACTCGTGATGACGGTTTCAGTCATTTTGCCGCGCGCAACGTAGTAGGGACGCATCAGCAACCGCGCCAATAGCTCGTTCGAGCCGTAGAGGCAGTAGAGGCTTAACGCGATAGTGCAGGCAAAGATTACGCTCGCAACGGGCGTATTCAGGAAACTCGACGTCATATCAGGCATATCCCGGGCGGCAGGTCTGCAAGACTAAAGGCTTGCACGCCCCTGATCAATTGCAGCATTTCAAAGCAAAAAGAAATTAGTTGCGCAACGGGCTATCTTCTGCGCCGCCGCTCCTGTAGAGTCCGCTCGGTCTTGGCGCACTTCGGTCTGCGCCTATCACTCCGAGCGGGCTCTTCTGTCCCCGGAGTCACCTTAAAAATTACCAGCCTGGGCCGAACCATGCGCGCGTCGTCGTTGCTGTGGGTCAGGCGAGCTAAGGAAATAATCAATGTTATTCAATGAACTCGGCCTTTCGGCCGAATTGCTTCGTGCTGTTCACGAAGAGGGCTACGAAACAGCCACGCCGGTACAGGCCCAGGCGATCCCGGAAATTCTGCGCGGCCGCGATATTCTCGCTGGCGCGCAAACCGGCACCGGCAAGACAGCCGCCTTTACTTTGCCGTTGTTGCAACACCTGCAGTCGGGCAAGACGCCGTCACGCAAAGTTCGTGCGTTGGTACTGACACCGACGCGCGAACTCGCAGCCCAGGTTAGCGAAAGCGTGCGTACTTACGGACGCTATCTGCCAACCAGGGTCCTGCAAATTTTTGGCGGCGTCAGCATTCGGCCGCAGATCAGCAAATTGCGCGAGGGCGTGGACGTTGTAGTTGCAACGCCTGGCCGGCTGCTCGACCACATTAACCAGGGCACGATCGACGTTTCCAAGGTGGAAGTGCTTGTGCTTGATGAGGCGGATCGCATGCTCGATATGGGCTTTATTCGCGATATTCGCAAGATCCTGGCGGTGTTGCCGGAAGGCAGGCAAAACCTGCTGTTCTCCGCGACTTTCTCCGACGAGATCCGTCGTCTGTCACGCGATTTTCTGAATTCTCCTGCAGAAATTCAGGTCACTCCGAGAAATACGACCGTTGAACGCATTACCCAGGTAATTCATCCGGTCGACAAGCGCCGCAAACGCGAACTGTTGTCGCACCGTATTGGCAGCGGCAACTGGAAGCAGGTCCTGGTTTTTACGCGTACCAAACACGGCGCAAATCGCCTGACTGGCCAGCTGAATACTGACGGCATCAATGCAGCCGCGATCCATGGCAACAAGTCGCAGGGTGCGCGGACCAAGGCGCTGAGTGAATTCAAGTCCGGCAAGATCCGGGTGCTGGTTGCCACCGATATAGCGGCACGCGGGCTGGATATCGACAAGCTGCCGTACGTGGTGAATTACGAACTGCCGCATGTGCCTGAAGACTACGTACATCGAATCGGCCGGACAGCGCGCGCCGGCCAGGACGGCCATGCCGTATCACTCGTGTGCGTCGACGAACACCGTTTGCTGAAAGACATCGAGAAACTGCTCGGTACACGACTCGAGCAAGAAATCGTTCCCGGCTATGAACCCGATCCGAGTATTCGAGCAGAACCGATTCAGAACGGCGGCGGGTCTGCGAAACGCGGTGGCGGTCGAGGTGCCGGTAAAGGCGCGCGGCACAATAACGGCGGCGGCAAGAAACCGGCTGGCCGAAGTGGCGCACGCAAGCGGCCCCCTAACCGCAATCGCCGTACGGGTTAGTCTGTACCCGACCACTGTGCGCGCGATCTGCGCGCACAGTGGCATTGATCAATTGGCGCGTATGAACTGCGCCAGGTCCTGCTTGAACTTCCCCATTGAAGGTTCATGGATGTACATCATGTGCCCGGCTTCATAGTAGTCCAGCTCGATGTTCTCGCGCAGCGAGTCCGGGATATCGAGATGATCAATAAAATGCTCGGTGGCCAGATGTGGCGTGGCCAGATCGTAGTAGCCCTGCTGAACGAGTACCCGCATGGACGGGTTTTGCTTCATTGCGTAGGCAAGATCGATAGCAGTGTTGGGAAACGGTAACGAAAAGCCGCCAAGGTCCGGCTGCTTGTGGCTCCAGTCCCACGCGCCGAATACATTGCCGAACACCGTGTAGTTTCCGATGTCCTCGACTTTCAGTTCTTTCTGGTAGTAGTCCATGAAAGCCGCGAGGTAGCCAGGGCCAACGGCGGTTAACATCGGGTCGTATACAGCGGATTCACCAACCTGGTTGATCATATGACCGGCGAAGCGTGAGTCGACACGGCCAACCGTCGTGCCGGTCTTACGCATGAGTTCTTTGGTGTAGCGGGACTCGTCGATGCGTAAATTCGCGGCGTCCCAGTATTGCTCGGAAAGCCCCGTGTAGCGCGCCAGTTTTCTCAGAACATCCTGTCGTTGTGCCGCTGGCAGGCGACTGCCCATCAGTAGCGCCGGCGCATATTCGTTGAGTGCGAACTCACGGACTTCTGCCATAAATTCCACAAGCGATTTGTCGGAATTCGCAAGGGCACCGTGGTAGCGCGAGGTTGCTGCGAACGTTGGCAGGAACATCACATGTGGCAGGTCGATACCCAGCCCGGCAAAGCCGCTCGCCATTTCCATGAACGGCGAAACGAGGATCACACCGTTCAGGGCGATCAAATGCTTCGTCAGAAGTTCATAGGCGACGCCGCCCGAGCGCATGCCACCGTAACTTTCGCCAAGAATGTATTTAGGCGATGCCCAGCGACCATTCTCGGTCAGGTATTGCACGATGAAATTCGATACAGACTCGATGTCCTGATCGACGCCCCAGAAGTCTTCTCCCTTGCCTTTACCAACCGGCTTCGCGAAGCCAGTACCCACCGGGTCGATCATGACGAGGTCAGCCTCATCAATAATGCTGTGCTCATTGCTTACCCGCTCGTACGGACCGCTGCTGCCGAAGCCGGCGTCTTTCACTACAGCGCGTTCAGGGCCGAGGATGCCCATGTGCAGCCATAACGATGCAGAGCCGGGGCCACCGTTATAGGCGAACAGGATGGGCCGGCGCGCCGGATTCTCGCCTTTCTTGACGTACGCCGTATAGCCCATCAGTGCAATGGGCTCGTCCGCGGCGTTCTTCATCAACATTGTGCCGGCCGTTGCCGTGTACTCAATGTTGCGGCCGCCTATGCGGGCCGCGTGTTCGGTCACGCTGGTTTTTGCTTCAGGTGCGGCCGCCGCGGCGTCGCCAGGCGCCGCATCTTCGGCCCCTGCCATGGCGCAAAGCAACAGCAGGGCAAAACTGGTAATCAGTCTGGTCATTGGTGTTTCCTTTTTTATTGTCCGGCTCGGCACCTGGGCAGGTGCATCCAGAGAAGCCGCAAGGATAAGCAAAGTTGACCAGAATTGCTGTATCCGCTAATTAGTGTGTTTCAAACACTTAGTAGGCTGGCAATAAGGCGCTGGAGCAGCATGACGTATAGCTACGAATACCCGCACCCGGCCGTGACGGTCGATGTCATTGTTTTCACAGTCGAGGAGGAGCGCCTCAAGGTGTTGCTGATTCGCCGCGGTCAGGAACCTTTCAAGGGGCAGTGGGCGATACCCGGCGGCTTTGTTGGTATCGACGAGAGCCTCAAACGTGCCGCCTGGCGGGAACTGAAGGAAGAAACCGGCGTGCGCGCAGCCTTGCTGCAACAGCTGGGTGCCTTCGGGCGCCCTGATCGTGACCCTCGGGAGCGTATCATCACTGTTGCTTACTACGCGCTGGTTGCGCGCGAGAAACTGACATTCCGCGCTGGCAGTGACGCAGACGACGCCCGGTTGTTTGCGTTGTCGGATCTACCGGTTCTGGCTAGCGATCATGGCAAGATCCTGCAGCGTGCCGCAGAACGCCTGCGCCAGCAGCTGCAGGACGTGACCGTGCCGCTGCAACTATTACCGACGGAATTTACAATGGCGCAGCTGCAGCAGGTTCATGAGTGCATACTGGGCAGGAAGCTCGATAAGCGAAATTTCCGCAAGAAGATGAAGTCCAGCGGCCTCTTCGAAGCGACCGGTGAGCAGCGACGTACCGGGTCGCATCGACCGGCGGCGCTTTATCGCGTAACGCGCTCGGCCAACGTCCTGCTACGCTGACGCGTTTTCCCGCTCGGCGTGTTCCAGCGCTTCACTGGCCTCCAGCCACGCCCACTCCAGCGCGTCAATTTCCTTGCGTGCGTCGCCCTGTTGCCGGAGCAATTCGGTCAGCTCGTCCTGGCGGGACGGATCACCGTAGATTTCGGGACCATTCAGTATCGCCTCCAGCGACTCGAGTTCCGTTCTGCGGCGCTCAAGGTCGCGCTCAAGTGTGCGGATCCGGTCGGTGAAGGGTTTGAGTCGTTCGCGACGACGCGCTTCGATTTGCCGCTGTTCCTTGCGGCTGGTACTGCGGTTCTCCGCAGGCGGCGGCTGCACACTTTCTAGCTGTGCGGCTTCCTGCTCACGCAACCAGTCCGGGTACTCATCAAGGCTGCGCGTGAAAGCTTCAACACCACCATCACGTACGACCATGAGTTCATCACATACGCTGCGCAACAGGTGCCTGTCATGGGAGATAACGACGAGCGCACCCGTGTATTCGATCAGCGCCACACTCAATGCCTGGCGCATATCGAGGTCCAGGTGATTGGTCGGCTCATCGAGTAGCAACAGGTTGGGTTTTTGCCTGATCATCAACGCGAGTACGAGGCGCGCTTTCTCGCCGCCCGAAAAGGGCTGCACTGGTTCAAAAATGCGCTCTCCGGCGAAGCCGAAGCGACCGAGATAATTACGCATGTCCTGCTCTCGGTCATCGGGGGCAATGCGCCGGAGGTGGTCGATGGGGCTGTCGTCTGGCGTCAGCAATTCGAGCTGGTGTTGTGCAAAATAGCCAATCCTGGTGTCTTTGCTGATAACCCGTTCGCCGCTCAGGACTGTGCTGCCGCTGGCGAGTGCCTTCACCAGGGTCGACTTGCCCGCACCGTTTACGCCCAGCAGGCCAACCCGGTCGCCTGCGGCAAGTGCAAGATTGATATCGGCGAGAACCGTGCCTGTTGCCGTGTCGCCGTAGCCGACGGATACATCAAGCAAACCCAGCAAGTGCTGCGGCTGCTTGTCGGGTTCGAGAAAATGGAAACGAAACTCAGAATCGGCGTGTGCCGGAGCGATTTTCTGCATTCTTTCGAGCATCTTTAGCCGGCTTTGTGCCTGACGGGCTTTCGAGGCCTTGTAGCGAAAGCGATCTACATAGCTCTGGATATGCGCAATGTCTTTTTGCTGTCGTTCGTGCAGTGCCTGTTGCTGCGCCAACTGTTCGGCGCGCTGGCTTTCAAACTGGCTGTAGTTGCCTGTATACAGGCGCATGCCCTGTTGCTCAATATGCGCAATGCGTGTGCACACAACGTCCAGAAAGTCACGATCGTGCGAGATGATCAGCAAGATGCCGCTGTACTGCAGCAACCAGCGCTCAAGCCAGAGGATGGCAGGCAGATCGAGATGGTTCGTGGGCTCATCGAGTAGCAGGATGTCAGATCGGCACATCAGGGCACGAGCCAGATTCAGGCGCATGCGCCAGCCGCCCGAGAACGACTGCACCGGATTGCGAATTGCGGTATCGGCAAACCCGAGTCCGTGCAGTAAGCGTGCTGCACGGGCTTCTGCGGTGTAGCCATCGATCGTTTCCATGCGCTCGTACAGCGTGTGCAGGCGCGTGTCGTCGTGGGAATCGAGCGCAACGTCGGTGTCGCGTTGCAGGCAGCGCAGTTCCTGGTCGCCGTCGATAACGTAGTCGATTGCGGCGCCACTACCCGACGGGCTTTCTTGCGCGACGTGCGCGATCACATCGTCGGCATGCACGTGAAATTCGCCACCATCGTGTTCCAGTTCGCCGAGGAGCATCGCAAATAAGGACGACTTGCCGCTGCCATTAGCGCCAATCAGGCCCAGCCGCTGGCCGGGATGCAACTGAAAACTGGCATTCTCGAAAAGGACTTTGCGGCCACGCCGCAAGCCGACATTTTGCAGGCTCAACATGCGCGCTTACTTCAGCAGGTCATGTCCGGGTGGCAACTTGTGGCTTACCCATTTGGCAAGCCGGTGCTTCATTGCGGGCAGACCAAGCTGATTCGCGGGCAGTGGCGCTATTTCCTTGTCGTGCACCAGTAGCCGGTATGCATACTCGATCTTGAGGTTTTGCGAATCCGTTGCTTCGAATTCGACCACGCCACGTTTCGTCGCATCGTCGATAACGATTCGCAAAGCTTCCTTTAGCAGGGCATTTTCATTTTTGAGCTTCTTTGCCATTCACTCTCTCGATCGGGCGGTCTGCAGGGCGGCAAATTGCGCCCCGGGAGCCGCCGTAGAGCCTGAGTCTATCAGCCGCAGGCGCCCGGATGCGGATTTTGCCGCCGGGCTTTTTGCCGTACCTTGCTTGCCGTTGCAGCCGGCATGCCCTGCGCGTTGCGCCGCGAAGCGCCCCTTGTTTCACCGCCTCGAATCCGACACAGTACGGCGCTGGCCGGCAAAGCTTGTGAGGGCGCGACATTGTTACCGGAACTTGACGAGAAAGAAGCACGCATTATTGGCTGCCTGATAGAAAAGTCGGTCGTCACTCCCGATCAGTATCCGCTGACACTGAATGCCCTGACAAACGCCTGCAACCAGAAGTCGAGCCGTGATCCGGTCATGTCGCTTAGCCCGGGTGAAGTGCAACACAGCATTCGCGCGCTCGAGTCGAAACATCTTGTCCGGACCGAAGAGAACTTCAAGAGCCGGGTCGAGAAATACCTGCAACGGTTTTGCAATACCCGCTATAGCGACTACCAGTTTAGTGAAGCCGAGCGGGCCGTTATCACCGTGCTATTGCTGCGCGGACCGCAGACGCCTGGCGAACTCCGGGCGCATAGCGGCCGCCTGCACAGTTTTGCCGACAACGACGAAGTGTCGGCAACGTTGGCGGGTCTGACAGAGCGCGAAGGCGGCGCACTGGTTGTCAAATTGCCACGCGCACCTGGCCGCAAAGACTCTGCTTATATGCACCTGTTTTGCGGCCCGGTGGATGTGGCTGCTTACGAAGCTAGCAGCAGCCAGGCTTCTCAGAAAGCTGGAACCGGGCGTCTGTCGGTTCAGGATCTTGCCGAGCGAATCGAGCAACTGGAGCAAGAAGTTGCCGTGTTGAAACAGCGCCTTGATGAACGTGGCGCAAGTGAGGAAAAGTGATGATTGGTGCACTGCCAGATCGGGCAATGCGCAAGCGTATGCGTGCACATATACGCGAGATCACATCCTGATATAGGAGAACGCATGCTGACCCTGCATCATCTTGAAAACTCACGTTCGCAACGAATTCTGTGGCTGCTTGAGGAACTTGGCGTTGAATATCGGTTGCAGCGTTACGCGCGTGACCCGAAGACGAGTCTTGCGCCGCCTGAGCTGACGAACATTCATCCGCTCGGCAAGTCGCCGGTGG
>JAUHZT010000104.1 GCA_030425905.1 Gammaproteobacteria bacterium | reverse complement strand
CACGGTTGCTCGAGAACGGCCGTTGGCAAGGCAGCGAGATCGTGTTGCTGGATTTTGAAGACGGCAGCGGTGCGTGCGCCAACGGCACAGCGGACATGAATTCCGAAATCCTAATGGAAGTCGAATCCGGCGATATCGCGGCACTGCAGTTTACGGTGGGTGTGCCGTTTGCGCTTAATCATGCCGATCCATTGCAGGCGTCGGCGCCGCTAAACGACAGCAGCATGCACTGGCACTGGCGCTCAGGATACAAGTTTGTACGAGCAGGTCTGGCTAGTGCCGCCGATAGCGTTTATGTGCACCTCGGCAGCGCCGGTTGCAACGGTACGGTAGGGCACATTACTGGCTGCGACAGTCCGAACCGTTTCACAGTGACGCTTCAGGACTGGCAGCCGGGGCGGCGAATCATGGTCGATCTGGGGCCACTTGAGCGTGCGACAAACCTGGACGATGGGGTGCTCGATAGCTGCTCATCGGGGCCGGCCGAGGAAAGCTGTGCGCGATTCTTGCCGATATTCGGCATTGTTAAAAGGCCGTCGACGGTGCTTGATCGGCAACAGTTATTTCGCCTGGAGCCACAGTGAAACTTGCGCTGGCGGTAGTCGCGCTCGGCTGTGTGGCGGCTGCTGCCTGGTTCTTTTACCGTGCGCCCCCTGCGTATGACTGGTCTTTGCCACCGGACATTCCAGCACCGCCGGTGCCGGCTGACAATCCAATGACAACTGTCAAGGTGGCGCTTGGCCGCCGACTCTTCTATGACAATCGTTTGTCGGTGAACGGCACGATGTCTTGTGCACGCTGCCACATTCAGGCACTTGCCTTTACCGACGGGCTGCCGCGCTCTGTTGGCGCTACGGGCGAAATGCATCCACGCGGTGCCATGTCGCTGGTCAACGTGGCTTATGCCAGCCGGTTGACCTGGGCGAACAATCTGCTCGCGCAGCTCGAAGACCAGGCGCTGATTCCGCTGTTTTCGAGCCACCCAGTTGAGATGGGAGTGGCCGGCGCCGAGTCCGCGCTCACCGAGTTGTTTGCAAGTGATGAGCACTATCGCGAGCTGTTTCCCAAAGCGTTCCCGCAGGACAAAAACCCGTACTCAATTCTTAACCTCGTGCGCGCCACCTCCGCATTTGTACGCAGTATAGTGAGTTTCGATTCGGCCTATGACCGTTACTTGCGGGGCGATGCCGAAGCGATGACGGCCGCCCAGATTCGCGGCATGGATCTGTTCTTTTCCGAGCGCCTGGAGTGCTTCCACTGTCATGGCGGTTTTAATTTCAGCGACAGTACGACCCACGTTGACGCTGTCGTTGTATCCGCCGGGTATCACAACACCGGGCTCTACAATATTGGCGGGGAGGGCGCTTATCCGCCCGATAATACGGGTTTGCTGGACATGACAGGTGAGCGCCGCGACATGGGCCGTTTCCGGGCCCCATCCTTGCGCAATATCGAGGTGACAGCGCCGTACATGCACGATGGCAGCCTAGCGACCCTGTCCGACGTTATTGCGCATTATGAGCGCGGCGGCAGAAAGCTGGACGAGGGCCCTTACGCTGGCGATGGTCGGCGCAACCCGTACAAGTCCGAGTTCATTCGAGGGTTCGAACTGACAGACAAGGAACGCGCGGACCTGCTCGACTTTTTGCATGCGCTGACCGACAGGAACGCCCTGGAAAACCCGCGCTGGAGTGCGCCCGCGATGGAATAAGCCCTAGGCGTGGGACCGGGGTGGGGCTAGAATCGATTCACAAGAAGAAGAGGGGGCTTGTTATGGGAATTCTCGAACTTTGGCTGCCGATCCTGGTGTCATCAATTTTCGTGTTCGTCATGAGCGCGCTGGTATGGATGGTAATGCCCTGGCACAAGAGCGACTTTCGAAAGACCGTTGACGAGGAGGCCGTGCGTGCGGCACTCAAAGGAACGCCGGCCGGTCTTTACATGTTGCCGTATTGCACAAACCCGGCTGAACTCAAGGACGAAAAGGTCGCGCAAAAATACATTGATGGCCCGCAAGCGTACATAACGGTCATACCGAACGGGCTGCCGAAAATGGGCGGCAAGCTCATCCTGTCGTTTTGCTATTACGTATTTGTCGGCATCTTGTGTGCCTACATGGTGACGCGAACCGTTGCTGTGGATGCCGATTATCTGCAGGTATTCAGGGTGGCAGGAACCACCGCGTTCATAGCGCACGGTATAGCCTATTTTCAGGACAGTATCTGGTTTGGCCGGTCCTGGTCTCTGACGGCCAAAGGGCTGCTCGATGCCTTGTTGTACGGGTTGCTAACTGGCGGCGCTTTCGGCTGGCTGGCCTGAGCGCACCTACCGACGTGACTGGTAACTCTGTCGCGCTGCGCGGCGCTGTACTGTCGTTCACTGCCAGTCCGTTCGATTCGCCGGCTGACACCTGTTTTCGTTATGAGCCAGATGGGCTTGTGCTCGTTACAGAGGGCGTCGTAACGGATGTTGGTCCGGCGGCGGAGCGCCTGCAAACGCTGCCAGAAGAAACTGAACTGCATCATTACCCGCATGGGCTGATCATGCCGGGCATGATTGATTGTCATGTGCATTACGCGCAGACCGACATCATTGCTTCCTATGGCAAGCAGTTGATCGACTGGCTTAACAACTACACGTACCCGGCCGAACAGCGCTTTTCCGATATGGAGACTGCGCGCCGAATTGCGCGCTTTTTTCTGGGTGAGAGTCTGCGCAGCGGGACGACAACGTCGGCCGTGTTCTGCACAGTTGATGCGGTTTCGGTGGAAGCCTTTTTTCTTGAATCCGAAGCACTCAACATGCGCAACATCGCGGGCAAGGTGTTGATGGACCGCAATGCGCCAAAAGCGCTCCTCGATACTCCGCAATCTTCAGTTGATGAAAGCCAGGCATTAATTGATCGATGGCACGGCAGAGGGCGTGCGATGTATGCCGTTTCACCGCGTTTCGCGCCCACGAGTTCGGCCGAACAGATGGAGCTGACCGGACAGTTGTGGCAGGCAAACCCGGGTACGTTTCTGCAGTCACACGTTTCGGAGAACCTTGGCGAAATTGAATGGGTAAAAGAGTTGTACCCGGAACGGCTCAACTATGTCGATGTCTATCATCACTATGGCCAGTTGGGCGAGCGTGCCATCCTGGGCCACGGGCTGCATTTGTCGGAGAGCGAGTTCCAGGTATTGCACGATACAGGCACAGCGATTGCGCACTGCCCGACCTCAAACCTGTTTCTTGGTAGTGGCTTGTTTGACTTCGAGCGTGCGCTGGCTGCGCACCGGCCTGTGCGTATTGGCCTGGCAACGGACCTGGGTGCGGGCACCAGCTTCTCCCAACTGGTAACAATGAGCGAAGCCTACAAGGTGGGTCAACTTGGTGGGTATTCGCTGAGCGCTTTGCAGGCATTTTTCCTGGCGACCCGGGGAGCGGCCGAAGCGTTGTATCTTGACGATGTCATAGGCAGCCTTGAGGCAGGGTACGAGGCCGACATGGTTGTTTTTGATCTGGCAGGCACTGCGCTGCTGGAACATCGGCAAGCACAGGCTGAGTCTATTGAGGATGTGCTGTTTCTGCTGATGATGCTCGGCGACGACCGTAGCGTTGAGGCAACCTATATTGCCGGTAATCGTGTGTACAACAAGGCGGATGGCGCCACGCTACAGTACGCTGTGTAAACGCCCCGGGCAGTCACAATAAGATACGTACGCGCGACATTTGCAAGGCAATACTTTTCAGTTACGCTTGGGCTCTACGTATTTCCCGGAGAGCATCATGGCGGGCGGTTGGGCCAAAGACGGCGCAGTGCAGGAGCAAATCGACGCGAGCGTTGCAGACGCTGTTAAAGAAGCACGCAGTCGGATTGCAAGCGGTGCGAGCAGGGAAACTTGCGAAGAATGCGGTGCCGCCATTCCAAAGGCGCGTCAGGAAGCCGTCCCGGGCGTGCGCTTGTGTATTGCTTGCCAGTCGGAGCGGGATTCCAGCGAGCGAACCAGAAGCAGCTTTAACCGCCGGGGCAGCAAGGACAGTCAACTGCGCTAGCGCCACTGGCACAGTTTCCTTCAAACCTGAATGAAAGACATTCTGTCATGGATTGGATCGCACGAGCGCAGTGTGCTGATCGCATTGTTGCTGTCGTTTGCTGCAACCTGGTGCTTCGTCAGCATTGCGGACGAAGTAATCGAAGGCGATGCACTAAGCGTTGATCGATCTTTGCTGCTGATGCTGCGATCCAGTGACGATGTGACCGACCCGGTTGGTCCTGCATGGTTCGAAGAAATGGCCCGCGACGTTACCGGGCTCGGTGGCGTCGGCGTGCTGAGTTTTTTGACGTTGGCAACAGCCGGCTTTCTGGGCATGCAAGGCAAATGGCGCCTGGCACTTTACCTGCTGTTCGCCGTGGGCGTCGGTGTCACCATCAGCCTTGCGCTGAAGGCCGGTTTTTCGAGACCAAGACCTGACCTTGTACCGCATGGCTCCAATGTCTATACGAGCAGCTTTCCCAGTGGGCATTCAATGATGTCAGCGATTACCTTCCTGTCGATCGGCGCGTTGCTGGCGGGCAGCCAGGAGAGCCTGCAGCTGAAAGCTTACGTCATCGGTCTTGCGGTGCTGTTATCGCTCAGCGTGGGCGCCAGCCGTGTCTACCTCGGCGTTCATTGGCCCAGTGATATTCTGGGCGGCTGGACAGCCGGTGCTGCCTGGGCGTTGCTCTGCTGGGCGGTGGCGAGACAGTTGCGTACACGAGGTAAAGTCGAGTAACAACCTAGCTTGCGCGACGAACATTCGCGCTGAAGTAGAGCAGGGGGATGACTACCAGCGTCAGCAAGGTTGAAATCAGGATACCGGAGATCAGGGACACGGCGAGTCCGTTGAAGATCGGGTCGTCCAGAATAAATACCGCGCCGAACATTGCTGCCAATGCTGTAAGGACAATCGGTTTTGCGCGGATGGCGGCGGCGCGAATAACGGCTTCATCGAGTGCACAGCCCTGACTTTTTTCCTGTGCGATAAAGTCCACCAGCAATATTGAGTTACGGACGATGATACCGGCGAGGGCAATCATGCCGATCATTGAAGTCGCCGTGAACTGGGCACCCAGCAACGCATGGCCGGGCATGACGCCAATAATCGTAAGCGGGATAGGCGCCATGATGATGAGTGGTACAAGGTAGGAGCGAAAATGTGCAACTACCAAGAGGTAGATCAGGATCAGCCCGACGGCGTAGGCCAGGCCCATGTCGCGGAACGTCTCATACGTGATCTGCCATTCGCCGTCCCACTTGAGTGAAAAGTCATAGGGATTATCAGGTTGGCTGATGTAGCGCTGCTCGATGCTGTAATCGCCGCCTGACAGATCAGCGATCTGGCCGGACAAATCGAACATGCCGTACAGGGGGCTGTCGAGTTTTCCTGCCATGTCAGCCGTGACATAGACTACGGGCAACAGGTCTTTGTGGTAAATCGCATCGTCCCAGGTTACTTCGCGTACCGTTGTTATCTCGGAAACAGGAACACGTTGACCCGATTGGCTGCGTACCTCCAGGGCCATGAGGCTCGCGAGATCGGCCTTGGCATCGACGGGGGCTTCGAGGCGCACCGGTATCGGGTACTTTTCGCGGCCTGCGTGAATGTAAGTGACATCCTCACCCGCAAGGGCAATGCTCATTACGGATACTACCTGCTGCTGTGAAATCCCTAGCAGCGCAGCGCGTTGCCGGTCTACTTCGATCACCAGACGGGTCGCGTCAGACTCGACAGTGCTATCAACATCGACAATGTCGTCGGTAGCGGCGAACAGGGACTGCAGTCGCCGGCCAAGGCGTTTTTGCTCTTCGTAATCCGGGCCATAGAGCTCAGCGACAATTGGTGACAAGACGGGTGGCCCGGGTGGCACTTCGACTACCTTGATCGACGCATTGAATTCCAGTGCGATCGGCCGTAAGGCTTCTCGCGTTGCCGCGGCAATTTCGTGGCTTGAACGGTCGCGGTGTTTTTTATCGATCAGATTGACCTGTATGTCACCGACGTTGCTTCCTTCCCGTAAATAATATTGGCGTACCAGCCCATTGAAATTGATAGGTGCTGCTGTGCCCGCATAAACCTGGTAGTCAGTGACCTCTGGTACTGTCTCGATAGTCTGTGCCAGGGCGTCAAGTACGCGCGCCGTGGATTCGACGGTTGTACCTTCCGGCATATCGACCACGACCTGAAATTCCGACTTGTTGTCGAATGGCAGCATCTTTAGTACGACCAGCTTGCCAACTACCAGGCCCATTACCAATAAGATGACAAGGGTGAGCCCTGCATATAGTAAGGCGCGGGCGCGTCGCGCTTTTCGGCCGCGCAGAAATGGCGACATCACGGGCTCGAAGAATCGTTGCAGTGTCGAATCCTGTTCGGTATCGCTCGCATGCACCGGCGCTGAAGCAAGAAAGCGGTGGCTTAGCCAGGGCGTCAGCATCAGGGCGACCGCCAGCGATATAAGCATGCCCATGCTGGCGTTAATGGGAATAGGGCTCATGTACGGGCCCATCAGCCCGCTGACGAAGGCCATGGGCAGCAGCGCAGCAATAACGGTGAACGTCGCGAGGATAGTCGGCCCGCCAACCTCGCTGACTGCTGGCGGAATGATGCTCAGTAAAGATGTTCCCGGCTTCAACTGGCGATGCCGATGTATGTTCTCGACAATAACAATTGCATCATCGACCAGAATGCCAATTGAAAAAATCAACGCAAACAATGAGACGCGATTGATCGTGAACCCCCACGCCCAGGACGCAAATAGTGTGGCGGCCAGCGTCACGATTACCGCGGCACCAACGATAATCGCTTCGCGCCAGCCGATGGCTACCCAGACGAGCAACACGACGGACAGGGTGGCGAACGCAAGTTTCTGCATCAGTTTGACGGCCTTGTCATTCGCCGTCTTGCCGTAATTACGTGTCACTGTGACATTGACGCCTTCGGGTATCAGCGTTGCTTCAAGCTGCGCAAATCGTTCGATAACCGCGTCAGCAATATCGCTGGCGTTGGTGCCGGGTTTCTTGGAAATAGCCAGGGTGACTGCCGGCGCATGGGCAACATACCCGGGGCTGCCTTCGGCCAGTGCGGCACCGCTCGCGTACCAACTGTATTGTTCGGGCTGGTCGGGGGCTGAGCGAATCGTAGCGATGTCCTGCAGATAGACCGGCCGATTTTCAAACAAACCGACTACAAGCTGCGCGACGTCTTCGCGCTGGCTGAGAAACGTGCCGGCCTGAACCGGTATTTCGAGATTGTTCGACACGAGCGCGCCGGAGTATTGCACCTCGTTAGCGGACAACAGCGCATATCGCAGGTCATCCAGGGTCAAACCGAATCCGGCAACCCGCTGTGGATCCAGCTCCACATGCAGAATATTCGCTGCGCCACCGATAGTGTCGACGTCTCGTGTGCCCGGGACCCGTTTCAGTTCGGCTTCAAGTGCGTGCGCGACCATCAGCAGGTCATGCGTGGCCTGGTCGGGGTTTTCTGTCCACAACGTCGCGGTCACAATCGCGACGTCGTCGATGCCTTTGGGCTTCACAAGCGGCTGCAGAATGCCCGAATTAGCGGGGCGCCAATCCTGGTTTGAGTAGATTGCGTTGTAGAGTCGCACCAGGGCCTCAGTACGGGTCTCGCCCACGACGAATTGCACGGTCAATACGGCGATACCGGGCCGCGAGACAGAATAGACGTGCTTGACGCCTTCAATCTCGGCCAGCACCTGTTCCATCGGTATTGCAACAAGGTTCTCGACATCGCGCGTACTCGCGCCGGGGAACGCCACGAAGACGTTGGCAAAGGTGACGTCAATCTGAGGCTCTTCTTCGCGCGGTGTCACCAATACGGCAAAGACACCGAGTAACATGACGGCAAGTGCTAACAGGGGGGTAAGCGCATTATCCTGGAACCGCTGCGAAAGCTCGCCAGAGAAGCCGAGCTTGTCAGTCATGATTACCTGCAGTGCCGGTCTTGATGTAAATACCGGCCATCACCGGGTTAATGGCAATGGTCTCACCGGGCTCAAGTCCGGCGAGCACCTCGGTGCTCTCACCGAATTCACGACCGACCCGGATCTGCCGCAGGCGCACGGACTGGTCAGATCCAACCACATACACGCCGGTCACCTCGCTACGACGCAGAATTGCGCTGGTTGGCACCATCAGTCGTTGCGACTCACCCACAACGAAAGCGACTTTGGTAAACATGCCCGGATACAAGTTGAACTGGCCTTCTGGCAGCTCAAGTCGTACGGTGAATGTATTGGTCGTCGCGTTCGCATAGGGAAATACGGTGATACTGGTGGGTTGCACGCGTCCTTCGTCGGTCAGGACCGCGGCTTGCATCTGCGTACGCACCGGCTTCATTATCTGCTGCGGAATATCGACAGTGACACGCAGCGACTCCAGTGACAGGCCGCTCATCAAAGGCTGCCCGACGGACACCGTCTCACCGGCCTCAACAAAGCGCTCGGTTACAATGCCGGAGTAGGGGGCGCGAACCAACGTGTACTCGACCTGCTGTCGGGCCGACTTCACAGCCGATTGCGCTGCTTTCACCTGGGCCTGGGCGGCGGTCTTGGCGGTCAGGGCCCGATCAAAGTCACGCTTGGCAATTGTGCCAGCCTCGTAAAGACGTTCGGCGCGCGTAAACTCGTCGTCCGCTTCGGTGGCGCGCGCAATAGCTTCTTGTAACTGTGCCTCTGCCTGTCGCGCGCCGGCGGCTTGCTCGACATCTGTAAAACGAATAATGGGTGTGCCCGCTTCGACGAAGTCGTCAACGTCATAATAGACCTCAGCGACACGGCCAGCGGTTTGTGCCGCAACCGTCGCCTGATTTATGGCTTCGACGGTGCCGTCGAAGATACGCTCAAGCGGTGCCAGCTCAAGTTGAGCCACCGTTGTCTCCAGCGGCAGCCTGGGCACATCCTGTGCAAGACTCGAGCCGGTTACCAGTAGCGCGAGTACAAAGAGCATGGCTTGCCCGCCGGGTACTCGCTCTTTCGATGCCTTCACCCATTACTCCTGTTGGACGATCTTGCTCTCATGTTACAGGCCTCGCGCAGATCAATCACGGAGACGTTTGATACCGAGGGCTTTTAGCACATAACGCTCGTAAATGGGGTCAACACTACCGGTTCGAACCTTGCGCAGAAAGTACTTCTCGAAGGCGATCTTGGCGACGTGAACCCATTTGCCCTTCTTGGCCCATGTGACGTTGCGTGGTGGAATCTGCGGCAGAGCAACAAACGCAACGCCGGTATCGCCCATGTCCGCAAGGCATATGGCATTCCAGGTTGCTTTGCTTTCCGCAGGCTGGCCACTGATGTCGGCGGCGATATTCTTTACGATTGCACTCACCATCGATTCGATCATGTAGCCGGTCTTTGGCGCACCGGTTGGAACCGGCGTTTTCTCGACTGGCGGGATAGCAATGCAGACCCCGGCTGAATATATGTTTCTGTAAGTCGGGTTCCGTTGGTATTCATCGACCAGAACAAAGCCACGCGGATTGCAGAGGTCTTCAACGGCGGCAACCGCGTCGACGCCCTTGAAAGCAGGCAGAATCATCGCAAAGGAAAATGGCAAGTCCTGTTCACCGTCCGGTTGGCCCTTGTCGTCGTGCTGAATCACATGGAGCGTGCCGGGATCGACAGACTTGATCGCGGCGTTGGTTACCCACTTGATATGGTGTTGCCGGAACTCGGATTCCATAATGCCGCGGGAGTCACCAACACCGCCCAGCCCCATGTGGCCAATGTAGGGCTCGCTGGTAACGAACGTCATAGGCACCTGGTCGCGAATCTTGCGTTTGCGCAGGTCGGCATCGAGAATCAGTGCAAACTCGTAAGCAGGCCCGAAACAACTGGCCCCTTGTGCCGCGCCAACCACAATGGGCCCAGGGTTTTTCAGGAACTCCTGGTATTGCTTGTAGGCCTGGTTCGCATGTTCGATGGTACAGACCGATTGCGTGTGTCCACCTTCCGGGCCAAGCCCTGGGATTTCGTCGAAAGCAAGTTTCGGCCCGGTTGTAATGACCAGGTAGTCGTAGTGGACCTGTTCGCCGTCCGCGAGTGTCAAACGGTTGGCCCTGGCATCAATTTTGGTGACTGTTTGTGCGATAAAAGCGATGTCGTGTTTGCCGAGGTGCCCCTCAAGCGGCAAACTGATTTCTTCCGGTTCACGCCACCCGACAGCGAGCCATGGATTCGATGGCACAAAAGAGAATCGCTCCGATGCATTAATCAATGTCACCTGATGCCCGGCACCCAACTGATGACGAAGTTCGTAAGCAGCGGGGACACCGCCCGTGCCTGCTCCTAACACCACTACATGGCTCATATCGCACTCCTGTTCAGAACGCCAGTGGCATCAATATAGCGTTTCGCCAGCGCGGCCCGTATAGGCAATTACCCCTAGCCACCCTTACCGGGTATGTGGCAAACCCCTATTAACCGAAGCACTTGCGTTTTCGTATACTGAAAGGAACAGGGTTGAATATCCCAATGCCGTTGGAGGGATTGTGTGAACATTCGCAGTAAATGCAAGGTGTACAGCAACAGGTGTACATGGCGGAGCGCCGAGGTTGCTTTGCCTACGATGTCTGTCTGCCGAGCAATTCGCAATGCTGTTCGGTTCGCAGTGCTTGTCTGCTTTGGCATGACGATGAACGTGGCCTCAGGCGAAGAAGACCCGCTACTTCTTGAAAGCAGAGACCTGACCAAAGCCTTCGCATCCCGACTCACCGGGGAGCTGACGGCTGCAATTGAAAAGGGCGGGCCAGTCCTCGCAATAGAGGTATGCAAGGAGCGGGCGCCGCAGATAGCATCTGAGCTGTCGAGAAAAAGTGGTGCCAAGGTAAGCCGTACGAGCGCGCGTTACCGCAACCCGACGAATGCCCCCGAACCCTGGCAGCAAGAAGTGCTCGAGCATTTTGCGCAAGAAATGAGTAGCGCAGGTAGCACTCAGCCACTTGAGTATTTTGTACGGGGTAGCGACGGTGAACCGACTCGGTACGCCCGTGCTATCCCAACGGGCGGCGTATGCCTGTTGTGCCATGGTTCAAACGTATCGGATGACCTGTTGAAGGTTCTTGGCGCGGAATACCCTTTCGACCAGGCGCTTGGCTATGAAGCGGGTGCCTTGCGCGGTGCTTTCAGCGTGAGCTGGCCGAGCGAGGAAGTATCGCAATGAGTAGTTCACTCAAGCTGGTTTGTCCGCACTGCAATACGACAAATCGAGTACCGACGCAACGCCTGGGCGATGGCCCAACCTGTGGCAAGTGCCACGAGAGCCTGTTCACCGGGCAGCCCTTAAGTCTCAACCAGGCGAGCTTTAGCAAGCACGTGAACAACAGTGACATTCCATTGGTGGTCGACTTTTGGGCACCGTGGTGCGGTCCCTGCCAGATGATGGCGCCTGCATTCGAGTCTGCCGCACAGGCGCTTGAACCCAGGGCACGCCTCGCCAAAGTAGACACGGAGCAGGAGCCGGGCATCGGCACGCAATTTCAGATTCGAAG
>JAUHZT010000103.1 GCA_030425905.1 Gammaproteobacteria bacterium | reverse complement strand
ACGGCCAGTGCAAGCGATAAAGATGTCAGTTTGGTGCAAATCGGGACGCGTCTCACGGCGATTCCTCCGTAAATCAGATTTTTGGTTCGGACGCTACAGCGCAATACTATGGCAAAAGTCAATTTTCCGATCAGGTTACGCCAGTCAATGCCTAGTCGTAGCAAAGCAGTTTTATTTTGCGAACTGCCAGATCAATCCCGTCTTCGCTGTCAGCATCGACCAGCGCTTGCTTGGCGGCGGCACATTCTGCTGCTTCTTCGGCGAGTTCTGCGACTATGTCGCTGTCCTGCATGGCGGACACGGACGCAGGCTCGCATGCCGTCGCAGGGGCTCGCCTGACGTTAGCTGCCCCCCTCGATTCTTCGACGAAAACGCAGTCGTCAATGCGAATTTCCGTTTGCTCCGTAGCGATTTGAATCGAGGTTCCTTCATTGGTCTGAACAGTGTAGATCCGCCCAGGTGTTCGGCTCGACGCGGCGGCGGCACCGCCGAGCACGGCGCCTATGGCAGCGTTTCGGTCGCGGCGACTCGAGCTCTTGCTTGAGCGGGTCAGCGCTGCTCCGAAGGCCCCTCCGACCAGTGCACCGCCGAGGGCACTGCTGTCGTTGAGATCCACGGTTTGCATGCCGGTGACAATGCCGGTGCGAACCGTCACGGATTGTCCTGCGCGCTGCGCAAGCGCCGAGGTGGAAGAAATTGCGAATATGACAGTACTCAGCACTGCAAAATTTCGAATGCTTTGGTTCATCGACTCATCCTTACTATTTTTTTATACAACTGCAACCGGTGAAATTCAGTTCGTAAATGCCACAATTGCGGAGTCGACGGTGTTAACGCATGTCCTCGACCGAGCGCTCGACATCGGCAGCCAGTTCAGCGAGCAATTGTTCATATTCGCATATGCGCTCCGAGTTGTCAGAACCTTCTTGCGTGCGGCAATGTTCGAGGGCAATCGCGCATTGCTGGAAATCCCTGCACAGATCACGGAAATTCGAATTCTCGCGCAGCGCGCATTCGACAATGTCCGCGTACGCCGGATACGCTCTCTGCATAAACAAACAGGTGTCTTCATTTCGTGACATGAATCAAGCCGTCATAGAACTGCTTCGCGAATTGTTTTCGTTCTGGTCATTATTTGGCACAATATTGACGAAACAGCGCAAGCAAACGTAGTAGGCAACCAGAGTCCAATGTAGCCTACAACTCGGCAATATTGAAAAGAGCGACTAACTCGCCGAAACAAGGGGGTCACAGGGTGGATTCCGACCGAAATTCGGGACGCGAGAGCGAGATCGAACCGCGCAGCGGTTTGTCTTCTAATGCCATCCGTGACCAACTCGACCGCATACTTGCGAGTCCCGAGTTTCACGCTACCGACAAAGTCCGTGACTTTCTCCGCTACATTGTCGAGGAAAAACTCGAGGGTCGGGCCCAGCGACTGAAAGCTTATACGATTGCGCTTGCGGTTTTCGGTCGAGACAAGAATTTCGACGGCACGAATGATCCCATCGTACGCATCCAGGCCGGACGATTGCGACGCTCGCTCGAGCGCTATTACCTTGCTGCCGGCACTACCGACCCGATCCTGATCGATATACCAAAGGGACGATACATTCCGCGCTTTGCGGCGCCGGCTGCGCAACAGGATGCCATGCGACCCTATAATGGCGGCATGCCTTGGAACAGGTGTGGTGAGCCAGCTGTCGTCGTACTGCCTGTCCAGGACCTTTCTGACATGGACAGTGATCCCTCGCTTGCAACCGGCCTGACGAATGAAATCGTCACGGAGCTGACGCGCTTTCAGGACATCAGGGTTGTTTCCTGTTACAGGGCTCAACAGCCAGCTGGGTTTCCGGCCGACCCCGTAGACATCGGCCGAAGCCTCGACGCACGATTCGTACTTGAGTGCCTCGTCCGGAGAGATGCCACGTATGAGAAAGTATCGGCTCATCTTGTCGATACAAGCGATGGGACCCGCGTCTGGGCCGAGGCCTTCAGCCATCCGCTCGAGGCAAGTAGCCTCATCGCCACCCAGGAACAGATTGCGCGCAAAGTGGTTTCCGCAGTGGCCAGCGAATACGGAATAATCGCGCGAAAACTCTCCTGCGAGTCACGTAAGAAGCGTCCGGCCGATCTCGAGACGTATGAGGCGATGCTGCGCTACTATGACCACCAGGTCTCGCCAACGCCGCAGTCAGCAGAAAGCTGTTTCACAGCATTACAGGCTGCCGCCGCGCGTGAGCCGGATTACGGTCCGCTCTGGTCCGCACTCGCCACGCTTCACTGCCAGGTATATTCGTTTGATATAGCGGGCTTCGAGGACCCGCTTGATACAGCGCTCGAATTCGCTCGCCGAGGGGTACACCTCGACAGCGGCTCGCAACTCGCCCGGCTGATACTTGCCTACGCCAGCCACCTTGCAGACGACGTTGAAGACTTTAACGAAGAGTGTGAAGTTGCACTGTCACTCAATCCCAATTCTACGTATACCGTCGGCTCCATCGGCTACCTGTACTCCCTGCGGGGAGAATTGGATGTCGGTTTACGAATGTTGAACCAGGCCATGACTCTCAATCCCTGTGGACCGTCCTGGTTCCATGCCGGACATGTCATCGACTATCTTCTGAAGCAAGACTTTGAGCATGCGCTGATGGTAACCCGCACATATCATCCCTTCATCAGCTATTGGGACGATGTGATGATCGCCGCTATCCTCGGTTCGCTCGGACGTGCCGACGAAGCCCGCCCACACGTCGATGCGATCAGGAATCTGAAGCCGGACCTGGAGGGCCGTAGTCGCGACCTGATGAGGAGATCACTAAAAATTGACAACCTTGTGGAATGCCTGGCAGCAGGTCTGCATCGTGTTGGCCTCGCTGCTTAATAGATTTGTAGTGCCCGGCGCTACGGGTCTTGTACTGCTATTAGTCACTCTTTCGGCACGCGCACAGTACGAGGTCGCGGAGATCCCGATCTTCGACGCACCCAAAGGAACTGCAGCGCTCGGCGGTGGTCTGCGACTTGGGCGGGACCTGTATCTGGAATCCGACAATGATGAAATTCGACGATTTGACCTTGTTCCGCTATATCTCTACAACGGAAAATTTGTTTTCTTTCGTGGGACTTCCGGCGGCATCCACCTCGTCAGCAATGGCAGGCTCGAACTCAATTTGCTTGGCCGATACCGATTTAACCAACTCGATCCGGGCCGCAGCGAGTATTACGACGGGATGGACAAAAGGAAGCAGACGGTCGACGCTGGCATCGAGCTTACCTTTCGCGGTAAATGGGGTGGAATTACTGCGAATTACCTTGCCGATACCCTTAACCGGCACCAGGGCCAGAGCGCAGAATTTACATATCGCTACCCGATCGACCGTGGCAGCCTCAGCTTGACGCCATTCATCAGCTGGACATGGCAAAGCGACAGGCTGGCAAACTACTATTATGGCGTCCGCGACGACGAGGCGCGGCCGGATCGGCCGGCTTATTCACCCGGCCGGGCGCAGTTTATGAGTTTCGGACTGAACACGACCTGGTGGCTGTCCGATCGGGCCCAGTTCTTCGCCAACCTGGGATTTACCGGAAGCGACAAAGTCGTCACTGACAGTCCCTTGACCGATCTCGAATCTGCCACGACATTTTTTGCCGGCGGCACGTATGTTTTCGGCAACGTTCGCAAGCCCGAGCTGTATATTTCGTCTGGCCGTGCTCGCGAGTGGTCGTGGAAAGTCAATTACGGCTACCAGGCGCACGGCAACATCGTCGGAAAAAGTGACTTTGCTGATACGACAATAGGCGGACTCACATTTGCAAAACTGCTTACCGACGGGCCGCGTGTCGATTTTACGGGCAAGCTGGCCTTTTTCCGGCACTTCGAGAAAGACGAGGGCAACGGCAATTTCTGGAGCACAGCACTTTACATTGCTGCGACTGGCAAGGGATTTTCACCCTGGAGTCACGAAGAAGTATTCCGCTACAGCTTTGGCTTTGGTATGTCCTACGCCGAAAAGGTACCGATCACCGAACAACGAAAACAGGCCGCCAAGGGAAATAACACAGCAAGGTTTCTTAATTACCTCGAATTACAACTCGACTATCCGCTAAAGCGTCTGTTCAAGTCGCCAAGCATGCAGGATTGCTATGCGGGCCTGACAATTGTGCATCGATCAGGCATTTTTGGCACGTCGGACATCCTCGGTGATGTTGCCGGCGGATCCGATTGGATTACGGCACATATGGAGTGCACACTGGGACGGACGTCATGAAAAGATTGCTACGAATGATTCACGTCTCGACCACTGTCCTGTGGATCTGCGCCAGCACGAGTGTACTCGCTGAGTGGCAACCGGACCCCGGTAATACGCTCGAAGTGCGAGCCGCAAAGGCGGTCGAGAGGATTCGCAACGAGGAGGATCGAAGCCATGCCTATTTTGACGATGCTTACGCATATGCCGTCTGGCCCGGCATAACACGTATTGCGGCTGGCTTTGGCGGCGCATATGGGAAAGGCGTTGTTGTCGAACAGGGAGCTGCAGTCGGCATAGTTAGCTATTGGCAATTGAGTTCTGGTATACAGGTCGGCGCAAAGAACTTCGCCCTGATCATTTTCTTCAAAGACGAAGCGTCGCTGGATTCTCTCAAGCGCGGCGAAATTCAGTTCACTGGTCAGGCCGGGGTCGATCTCGGCACTCTTGGCGCTGCCGGGACACCAGCATACAGTGAAGGCGTTGCGCTCATACCAGTGAACAAGCTCGGCCTGATGGTCGAGTTCTCGGCGGCGGGTGTGAAGTATAAATATGTGCCGTACGTCGATAGTGCAACGGAGTCACAATGAAACTTGCATTGCGTTTAAGACGTATTTTCGTCGTGATCGCCGCAACTCTGATTTTGTCTTGCAGCGCACAGAACTCCACACCTGACCCGGCAGAGGTGGAACGACAAATCACCACTACGAAAACCGAGGAGATTGAGCTCGTACGTGCAACAATTGGCGATCGCGAGCGTGCGGCTCAGTTTATTGCTCTGTTGCGCGAGCGGGACCAACTGCTCAATAGCTTCGTTGCAGCGAATTCCCGCCATCGCGATGCGATTGCCCGCCTCGATGCCGATTACTTCGCTGAACGCAGTGCATACGAGGCACTACTTGCGGAATTCAACCGTAGCAGGGCCCATGCCCAGCGGTCGCTTGTCGAATTGACTATGCGAATGAAGGCAATGACCACCAATGACGAATGGCTTGCGATCTCCGGTTTCCAGCTCGACAGGCTCGATGTTCGTCAGCTGGTTTACGGAAAATTTTAGGAAGAAGACGATGATAATGGCACTGATGGCCTGGTTTTTTCTCGGTGGCTCAACTGGCAGCGGTGCAATGCTGACATCGGATGACGTGGCATACATGCAAAAGCGTGTCGCTACCGTGGTCAATGACAAAGATGCGGCGAAGACTGCAACGTCCATCCTAAAATCTCTGGGCAAGGACGTCCGCGCATTTGAAAAATTGTTCGAAAGATCCGGCAAGGACCTTAACAAGCTTTACAGTGAGCACGCGGCCAACCAGCAGGCGGTTCTTGAGATACTTGACCGCTTGAATGACGACTGGGAGGCAGGTCAACGCCGGGCGCTAGATGCACGGTTTGCACTTCGTGACACGTTGACCGAGCAGGAATGGGCTGCATTGCGCGATCGCGAGTAACCTTTCAACAGTGGTCAACCATGAATTGCAATCGGAGGGTGACCCTTGGATCTATTTGAGTTTGTCGTCAGTTTCTATGTCGTAATCGCTGGTATAGGCGTTACGCTGTTGGTCAAGAGTGTCGGGCAAATGATAGAGGCTCGTAACCGCGTCCAGCTATACTGGGTGCATTCTGCGTGGCTGTTGTTTGTGTTCTTCGCGCACGTCAATAGTTGGTTCACCTTGTGGGCGTATCGCGACCAGCCTGGATGGACCGTTGGGCAGTTGCTCTTACTCGTATCAGTACCGATCCTGCTCTACCTCGCAAGCCACGTTAGCGTGCCGGAAATTTCCGAAAACTCGACCGAGACGTATAACATGCGCGACTATTTCTACCGTCGGCATGCCATTCTGATTGGGCTGGTTACGCTGTCAATCGTGTTCAACCTTGGCTGCGAATATCTTCTTCTCGAACATCGTGTACTGACTCTGGGCAATTCGCTGCGACTGGCGACGCTCTCTATGCTGCTACTCGGAATATGCATATCGAACCCCACCGTACACGTCACCATTGTGCTGCTTCTGGGTTCGTTGCTTATATTCGGAATCACGTTCCTGGATAACCCGATTGCTAACTAGTTGCCGAGCGCGTTGCAGCGATCAGTCCTCTCAATAGCGCAGCACAGCTTGCACGTGTCGCTGGCCACGCTGCAGCATCACTCTTTCGCACGCTCCATGGAAATGGCAACAGCTTCAGTTACAGTGATAACGACCAGGTCGCCGACCTTGGCACGTTTAAGGTTTTCGGGATTATGCGCCGTATATTCGGTAACGTTGCCTTCCGGACCTCGCAACTTG
Organism: Gammaproteobacteria bacterium; assembly: GCA_030425905.1. Classification (GTDB taxonomy): domain Bacteria; phylum Pseudomonadota; class Gammaproteobacteria; order Steroidobacterales; family Woeseiaceae; genus UBA1847. The sequence continues at coordinate 5,178 of JAUHZT010000103.1, read as the reverse complement.
AACGAATTCGCCTCAAGATTGATCTCGTCGACCTTTGCTGTAATGACGGTAGTTTCAACGGCGGCCATGCCGGGCAATTTGCCTTCAGCAGCCCGTTGCAAGCCTTCGACCTGCGCTGCGCCCGGCCCATAACCGTCGTTTGCGACTACCTCAATTGAAAGGGTCTCCTCGTACTCTGCATAAAGGATGTCGCCGACGCGAACCTGGCCCAGGTTGCGCGCTTCTTCCGGGGCGACGATATTGAGTATCTCACCGTCTTCGCTGAGTAAAGTGACTTCCCGTGTTTCAAGATTGATCGCCGTGACCTCCGCCGCAACGGTTTCTACCTGACTGGCATAAAATGTCGGGCGGTCCAATTCCGTCTCCTCATCCGCGCCCGCCATGCTTGCCAACATCAGCGCCAACGCCGGCAAAGTGTTCTTATTCATTGTTCTTATCCTTCGCTAATGGTTGATCGATCAGACGTGGGATTGGAGTACCTGCCTGTTGCAGACGCCCCCCTTTATCGGCCGGTACGTGTGCTGGCTTGCCGCGTCGAACTCCAGAATACGCAATTCATACCCAGTATCCAATAGCTCGTTGCATTGATTTCAGCAGCTTGCTGCCCTGCGCGCACCCACAGTTTCTCGCCAACTGATACAAGTTGGCCCGCGACCGCCCGATACTTGCCAAATTGGCGCCTCTCGACGACTGCCGGAACCTAGAAACGCAAGCTGAATCCGGCCATTGGACCGCTGTAGCTGAAGGCCGTTTTTACATCTCCGTCTTTGAATTCAGCAAATTTGATTTGGTAGCCGAATAAGATGAGGCTCTGCTTGCGCCTGCCCATTGAGTAGGCAAAGTTGCCTCTGAACAGGTACGTACCTTCCGTATTCCCGAAACTCAGGTCACCGCGCGTAACGATCGACCACCGATCCGTCAGCCTGAAGATGTAACGTGCCCCGAGCAATACATCGAAATAATCGGCGCTTGATCGTTGCGTGGCGATCTCCGTGCCGCCGATGTAAAACCGGTAGCGATCGTCGAAGCCAGAGTAACGAACACCGCCAAACAGACTTAATGGCGTACCCTGGCCGCCTGGCCAGTAGGTCAACGCCGCATCAATGACGTTTTGTTTGCTGTCGACATCAACACTGACGAGCTGACGTTGCGTCGAATCAGATGTACTGAGGTAAGTGAGGTCCGCGAAAGCGCCCCAATTGCCGTGCTTTGCTTCAACCTGCACCATAAATGCAGCGTCGAGGACATCCAGCAAGTCGTCGAAACTGATATCGCTACCTCCAATATTCGTGTCTCGAATCGTCAAGTCGACCGTCGTATCAGACGCCCACAAATAAGGCGTGACTGACCATTGAACGTCTTCCTGTGCATTTGCACCATGAACGCACAGAACACTGGCAGAGACGGCTAACACGAAAGGATACTTCATAACGTTCTCCACGAAATTAGTTCTTGAGTTGCAGGGTGTGTTGACCTACAGACTCGGAATTGGTTGTCAGTTGCACACCATTTGACCCGGCCTCGAGATTCTGGGCGGAATTCAGAGACTTTAGCGGAGACTCCATCTGGGCCCTGCCCCAGTCCAGCGGGGCAGCGGCGGAGTTCTCATACTTGCTTGTGTCTGTAAAACTTCCGGCGGAGAAAATTAAAGTGATGGACATGCCGGCGCCTGCGTCGGCGCTCCAGGTCTGCTCATCGCTGCCGACAAGCAGTCCTCGGTCGTCAAATATGAATTTCATGACTTCAACGTCGGCATCCGCGGATGCGTAGACTGCCTTTATCCACTGGCCTATTTCACCAGGCAGGATGAGGCCGTACTGGCGCTCGGTGAGATCGACGTGTTCGTACAAGAACACCGTTCCGGCAGGAAGGGCGCTCATTTTGGTCGGCGGTCCGAATAAATCGAGCACCACCCTGTAATGGCTGCCCATGGGTACTGCAGCCATTGTCTTGAGAGGAAGCGGTTCTCCAATGTCGTGAGTTAACGCGGCACACCCGGAGAGCGCGAGCAGGAAAAAAGTAAGGACAGCACTACGCACAGCTCTTTCCCGATCCTCAGCGTTCAACCGCTTCCTTGCTGTAGGCAAATTCCTGCAATATGCCATCAAGGTCAAAAAAGAATATGGCGCGGTCATACTGGCTGCTTGCGTCGACCTGGTTGTAGACAATGAAGATTTTACCTTTGCCGGAAGTCTTCTCAGTCAGATAATAGAAAACGGTCTGATTATTCAGCGCGATTAACTGCGACGGTGGCCCGAGCCACTCAAGCACATCAGCCTGCGTTGTCACACCTTTCTCAAACTGCTCGACCGGTATTTCGCGCCAGAGGTTTTCGACACCGTCCGTGGCGTTGAAACTGGCACAACCCGCCAGAATTGTCGCCATGATGAAAGTCATGGCAGACGTAGAAACTCTGCAGTCCATGTAATCACCTCCAAAAGAGAGATTATACTAGTTCAATTTGCGACTCCTCCAGATATGACAAAGCTGAAAGCAAAATCAAAAACCAGTTCGTTGGTGCTGATCGCTGCTATGGTCTCTGCGTGTGCTACCGGCGGCGGGAAATACCAGCTCGAGCTGATGCCGGCACCGGTGATCTATACCGACGGCCGCATCAATCCATTCTTCGATGACGAAGCAATAGGCCAGTATGGACGGCCCACAATGCTGTATGCGACGGACCGGGCACCGGCTCTGCCTGATGACGGCCGTTACGAACACTACACGAATCAGCGCGGCCACTTGCTGCGCCTCGGTATGGCCGAGATTGGCATTAGTTACGACCTGTCCACCAATTGGCCAGACGCACGGACAAATTCTCTGGCTGCGGATCGCGCGGAGAACATCACTCTCGAAGTGACTTCGGTTAGTGAGTTCGGCCCGCTGGCACGAACAATTCGTCCTTTCGACGAATGGATCGACGCCAGCGACGAACCTGGCGAACGATTCATCGCCGAGATCGACCGCAGGCTAGCAGCGACAGCGAGCAAAGACGTGTACATTTACGTTCCGGGTTACAAAGTCAATTTCGAGAATCCGCTCGCGGTCGCAACGGAGCTCTGGCATTTCCTCGGGTACAACGGCGCAGCCGTTGCATTCAGCTGGCCGACAACGGTAAAACGGCTTGCCTACGTCGGGGATCTCGAGAACGCCATGGCCTCGGCCCGAACGTTGCGCATGTTGGTCGTTTACATCGCCGAAGAAAGCCAGGCCGAGAGGATTCATGTTATCGGCTACAGTGCCGGCACACGCCTCGTCAGCCGCATGCTCGCGGATTTTGGGATCCTGGGGTACGGGCGCAGTGACCAAGAGATCCGTGAGAAAACCAAGTTGGGTCACGTAATCCTTACCGGCAGCGATATTGACCGGGCAGTCCTGGGCGGCTATTTGCTTGACGGCGCACTCCGTGTGCCCGAGTCACTAACTATCTACGCGTCCAGAACTGACAAGGCCCTCGGCGTGTCGAAAGTAATGCTGGGTAAGTACCGGAGCGGACAGCTCAACGACATCGCTCCGCCTGGCGAATCCAGCCGCGGCTTTTTTGAATCCACATCTGCATTGCGGGTTATCGATGTTACCGATGCACAAGGCAGCCAGACGGGCAATGGTCATGCTTATTTCCGATTCAGCCCTTTTGTCAGCAGCGACATCCTGATGACGCTGCTCTACGACTTGCCGCCGGCACAACGTGGGCTGGTCTGGTCCGACGAATTGCCGGTATGGAAGTTCCCGGATGACTACCAGCAGCGACTGCGCGAAGCGTTAAACGCCTCGCGTCCTGAGCTATTCGGGTTTGATCATTAGTCCGACGTGCGCTGGTCGATACAGCAAAGATTTATTGCCAGTCTCTACTATAGTCACACAGTATGTCGGGACGAAGACTTTAACCCTGCTGTTTTTCCGTCGGTTGCAGCAAACGCAGGTCCCGCGGCAGCGGCAAGCGTAATAACGGAGCCAGCAACCCGCGCGGCATGAGCACCACTGCCAGGACGAACAGCAAACCCAAAACCAGCAGCCAGTATTGACCTAGTGTGTCTGACAACACATTTTCTACCGATTTCACCGCCAATGCGCCGATAAAGGCAGCAAGCAGGACTGACTTGCCGCCAAGTGCCACCCAGATCAGGACTTCTGTCGCCAGTGCGAAGCCAAGAATTGCCGGAGACACAAAGGCAAACTGTACTGCAAAAAGCGCTCCTGCCAGTCCTGCAACGGCACCGGAGACGGCAAATGCCGCAGCCTTGTACTCGGCCGTCTCGAAACCAAGGAAAGTTGCACGAGTTTCATTGTCACGGATGCCGCGCAATACCGTACCAAATGCCGAGCGCTCCAGCCTGAGCAACAAGAGGAAGATGCCAAGTGCCGCCACAAGAACCACGAAAAAGAACGGCAATGGATCATATAACTCGGTCTGCCAGCTGCCCCAGCCTACGCGCAGCGGCGGTATATCGAGCAATCCATTGAATCCGCCGATGTACGACCAGTTGATCGCCAGCCGTTCGGCGATCACCGCAGCAGACAACGTGACTATGCCGAAATAGGCGCCGTACAGGCCGCGCCCTTTAAACAGGGCCAACCCCAGCAGCCCGGCCACCAGGGCAGGCAGGATCACCGCCAGCCCCAGACCGGTCAGCGTCGTCGGCGGAATGCCGGGAATCATGTCTTTGGTGGTCAACGCCATCGCATACGCACCAAGCCCGAAAAAAAGCGACTGGCCAAAACACAACAGCCCGCCCTGTCCCCAGATGAAAGCGAGGCTCAAGGCAAAAATGCCGTAAATCATCAGCTGTGACAGCAAGCCAAGATTCCAGCCGTCCAGAAACAGCGGAGACGCAATCAGTGCCGCCCAGAACAGCACCGTGAGTTGACGTGAATAGCCCGACATCAGCGCTTCCTTCTCCCGGTCACGCCACCCGGCCACAGTCGGATAACCACTATGGCAATACTGAACACGGCAATCTGGGCGACCACCGGCGTCCATATGGCCGCCACCACGCTGTTGGACCCGCCGATGATGCCGGCTCCCCAGAGCGCGCCTAGCGGACTGGCAGTGCCGCCGACAAGGACCGACAGAAACGCCGGCACCAGGAAGCCGACGCCCATCTGCGGGTCAACACTCATAAGCGGCGCCATAATCGCGCCAGCCAGCCCGGCAAGTCCGGAACCGAAAGCAAACGT